>NZ_JBEXCV010000024.1:0-76936 GCF_040605455.1 Embleya sp. NPDC005575
TAACCAAAAATAATCAACCCCCTAGTCGCCCCCACGCCCAAACCAGGGGGGGGGGGGGGGGGGGGGGCGCCCCCCCCCCCCCCCCCCGACCGCTCCTCACCCGCCGGTCAGCGCCGCTTCGCCCGGCGTGTGGCCGGCACCGGGTCGAAGCCGCCGTTGCCGGGCCGGCAGCGGATCAGTCGACGGGCGATCAGATACGTACCGCGGACCGCGCCGTGCCGGTGCAGGGCCTTCTTCCCGTAGGTCGAACAGGATGGCGTGAAGGCGCAGCACGGTGGGTTGAGCGGACTGATCTCGGTGCGGTAGCGCTCGACGGCGGCACCGAGACGGCGGGCGGGCGGGCCACCACGCGGGCGGAGCAGGCTGGTCATGGTGATCCACACCAGGCGCAGCGAGAGGAGGCTGAGCAGGCAGGCGTCGCAGCCGCAGTCGTTGCCGCCGCGACTGCCGCCGCCGCTGCTGCTTCCGCCACTGTTTCCGCCGCCTCCGAAGCAGCCGCCGCGACCTCCGCCGCCGGAGCCACCACTGCCCGAGCCGCCACTGCCGCCGGAACCGCCGCTCCCGCCGCCGCCGAACAGGCCCTCGCCGCCTCCGCCGCCACCTCCGGAGAGGTCGTTGACGGCATCGGCTCCGTCCGAGAGGTCCTCACGGCGGTCCCGCCGCCGTCGACGCGCCTCTTCCTCCTCCAGCCGGCGACGCCGTTCCTCGGGCGTCCCGCCGGGCGAACCCGCGCCTTCCCCGAACAGGGGATGCGGTTCCGGTGGCGGTTGGGTCATGGTGGTGCTCCCCGTGTTCCGGATCTATGTTCGGGGCAATCTACCGGGATCCGTTCGGCGTCGTTCGGGTCTCCCGGCCCGCATCAGGAGGCACCCGCATGGCCAAGGCACCCGCGTTCGACCCGATGGATCCGCTCGGTATCGACGATCTGCTCGACCCCGAGGACAAGGCGATCCGAGACACCGTGCGCCGGTTCTGTGCCGACCACGTCACTCCGTACGTTGCCGAGTGGTTCGAGCGCGGCGCGCTGCCCGACGTGCGTGAACTGGCTCGCGGGCTGGGCGGGATCGGCGTGCTCGGGATGACCCTGGACGGCTACGGCTGCGCCGGGACCAGCGCTGTGCAGTACGGCCTGGCCTGCCTGGAACTGGAGGCGTGTGACTCGGGGTTGCGCTCGCTGGTGTCGGTGCAGGGCTCGCTGGCGATGTTCGCGATCCACCGCTTCGGCACCGAGGAGCAGCGGCGCACATGGCTGCCTCGCCTCGCCGCCGGCGAGGCGCTGGGCTGCTACGGCCTGACCGAGCCCGACCACGGCTCGGACCCGGCGTCGATGCGCACGCACGCCAAGCGCGACGGCGACGACTGGGTGCTCAGCGGTCGCAAGATGTGGATCACCAACGGTTCGGTGGCCGACGTCGCGGTGATCTGGGCGCAGACCGAGGACGGCGTGCGCGGCTTCGTGGTGCCCACCGACACCGCCGGGTTCGCGGCCCACGACATCAAACACAAGATGTCCCTGCGCGCGTCGATCACCAGCGAACTGACGCTGGACGAGGTACGGCTGCCGGCCGATGCGGTGCTGCCCGACGTGGTGGGCATGCGCGGTCCGCTGACGTGCCTGGGCGAGGCCCGGTACGGCATCGTGTGGGGCTCGGTCGGCGCGGCGCGCTCGTGTTTCGAGTCCGCACTGGAGTACGCCCGCACGCGTGAGCAGTTCGGCCGGCCGATCGGTGGCTTCCAGCTGACCCAGGCCAAGCTGGCGGACATGGCGGTGGAGATCGGCAAGGCGCACCTGCTCGCGCTGCACCTGGGCCGGCGCAAGGACGCGGGGGCGGTGCGGCCGGAGCAGATCAGCTTCGGCAAGCTCAACAACGTCCGCGAGGCGATCGCGATCGCCCGCGAGGCGCGCACGATCCTGGGCGCGAACGGAATCTCGCTGGAATACCCGGTGATCCGACACATGAACAACCTGGAATCGGTGCTGACCTACGAGGGCACCTCCGAGATGCACACCCTGGTCATCGGCAAGGCACTCACCGGCCTGGACGCCTTCCACTGACCCGACCCGACCTCCCCGACGCTCCCGTATCGCCGCGGCTTTGCGTGCCGTTTGCCCGCGCCCGGTCAGGGCAGACGTCAGCCCAGCCGACTGCCGCAGGGCACGGCCGCGAAATCGCGGAAAGCATTGGGGATACGACATGTCAGCGTCAGCCTCCATGGCCGAATCGGGTCGAGCGGCCAAGGCCGCGGGGCGGCAGGCCGCCGACAGCAAGGTGATGGTGGGCCTTGCTCGGGCGGGCCTCGCCGCTCGCGGACTCCTTTACATCCTCGTCGGTGTCATCGCGGTGCAGATCGCCTTCGGCGACAAGAATCAGGAGGCCGACCGCGGCGGTGCCGTCGAGGAGATCGGCAGCAAACCGTTCGGCGAGGCGATGTTGTGGGTGCTGGTCGTCGCACTGATCGGGATGTCTTTGTGGCGGCTGGTCGAGGCCGCGTTCGGGCAGGCCGTGCCGGACGGCGGCAAGGCGGGCAAACGCCTGATGTCGCTGGGCCGGGCGATCTTCTACGGTGTGGTGGTCGCCTCGCTGATCCGCACGCTCACCGCGAGCGACGGTGGCGGGGGTCAGGGCCAAGAGCAGGGCGGCAGCAGCAACAAGACCTCCAAGGACCTCACCGCCAAGGCCCTGGACTGGCCGGGCGGCCGATACCTGGTCGGCCTGGCCGGACTGGTGCTGCTCGGCGTCGGGATCGGGATGGCGGTGCGGTACGCGCTGCGCAAGTTCCGGGAGAAGCTGAACACGGGGGAGATGAGCCCGCTCCAACGCCGGATGGTGGACCTGCTCGGGATGATCGGCGGGATCAGCCGAGGCGTGGTGTTCGGCGCTGCCGGGGTGTTCGTGGTGGTGGCGGCGGTGAAGTTCGACCCGGATCGGGCCAAGGGGGTCGACGAGACGCTGCGCTCGTTCGCCGGTACGCCGGTGGGACCCGCACTGCTGGTGGCGATCGCGCTGGGCCTGGTGGTGTTCGGGCTGTATTCGTTCTGTGAGGCGCGTTGGCGGCGGGTGCGCTGAGGCGGCTTATCCTCCGGTCCCCTCGTGCAGGGTGACCCGGATGCTCTTGCCGGGGCCGATGGGCAGCACGTCGATGTGGCCGCCGAGTTCGGCCACCATCAGCTTCACGATCATCAGCCCCCGACCGTCCTCGGCCTCGGGGCCGGTCTCCAGGAGCGCGTGCGGGCGGAACGGGTGGTCGTCGGCGACCTCCAGATGCAGTTCGGCGCCGCTGTGCGAGGCGGTGATCCGGATCCGCTCGGTACGGATCGCGGCGTGTCGGACCGCGTTGGACGTCAGCTCGGTGGCCACCAGGAGCATGGTGTCCTCGATCTCCTCGGCCACCCCCCAGGCGCGTAACAGGTCGCGCAGGCGGTGTCGGACCTCGGGCACGCCCGCGACCGTGGGCGCGATGGTCCAGCGTACGAACACAGGGCCGGCTCGATGTTCGGCATCGGCGTCGTGCCGGGTGTCCGCCGAGGCACGCCGGTCGTGTCGTGCGCGGGCACGGGCCCGCCCGACGGCGGTCACGGATGACTCGACGAGTGGTACGCGGCCGGGACGGCCATCGGCTGAGGCGGGTGTGGTGCGCGTGTGGGGGAGGGCATCCCGGTGTCCTTCGCTTCGTTCACTGCGGTTCGCGGGTGGTCTTGCCGGCGTTGGCAGTGTGCGATGGCGAATCGTGCTTGTGGCGTGGTTTTCCGGGTGTGATACGTAATGCTTCGGTAAGCGACACTTCGTCTCGACTTTGGGTCCGCTTCGCACCCTGTTCGGACTCGGGATCAATCCCCGGTCGAGCGCCGCAGTCGTTTGATCTCACCGCGATGGTGCTTGTTGCGCAGCCTGCGCTCGCGCATCCCGCGCGAGGGCTTGGTCGGCCGCCGCGGGGGCGGGGGCGGGGCGGTGGCCTCGACCAGGATGTCGATCAGTCGGCGCACCGCGCTCTGGCGGTTCATCAGCTGTGAGCGCTGTTCGGAGGAGGCGACGGTGAGCACGCCGTCCACCAGACGTCCTTCCAGTCGGCGCAGGGCACGCTCCTTGAGCACGTCGGGCAGCATCGTGCTGGCGCCCAGGTCGAAGGACACCTCGGCCCGGCTGTCCGTGGTGTTCACCGACTGCCCGCCCGGTCCGGAGGAGCGCGAGAACCGCCACGACAGCTCGGCGGCGGGTATCACCACGCCGCGAATGTCGAGATCTGTCGTCATACGGACATGATCCCGCCTGGAACCGGCTCGGGTCGACCCGGTTTTCGAGGGCCCCGCCGGATGCTTTCCCGGCTCCGGATGGAGAGGATCGGGGAATGAGTGCCGACATGAACGCCGACGAGACGAAGACATACGGTTCCTGGGCCTCGCCGATCACGGCCGAGCGCTTGGTGGAAGGGGCCGCGAACCCCGGCGACATCCGGGCCGACGGCGAGGACGTGTGGTGGTCGGAGGGCCGGCCGTCCGAGGGCGGGCGCATCCAACTGGTGCGACTACGGCCGGGCGACTCCCCCGAGGACGTGCTCCCGGAGGGCTTCTCGGCGCGCACTCGCGTGCACGAGTACGGCGGCGGGGCCTGGACCGTGCGCGCGGGCGTGCTGGTCTTCGCGAACTGGGCCGACCAGCGGCTGTACCGCCTCGCGCCGGGCGACGTGGCGCCGGTGCCGATCACCGCCGAGCCCGAGACCGAGGCGGGTCTGCGCTACGCCGACTGCACGATCGTGCCGGCGGGGCAGTGGGGGCCGGGCGAGTGGCTGGTCGCGGTGCGCGAGAGCCATGAGCCGGCCGCGGTCAAGGCGCACGGCGAGGCGGTCAACGAGATCGTCGCGCTGTCGCTGGACGGCCTCGGCGGCGAGCGGGTCCTGGTCACCGGCCCGGACTTCGTGTCCTCGCCGCGCCCGGCTGCGGACGGCTCGGCGCTGGCCTGGACCCAGTGGTCGCATCCGGACATGCCGTGGGACGCCGCCGAATTGATGGTCGCGGCGATCGAGGCGGGGCCGCGACCCACCGGCGCGCAGGCGGTCGCGGGCGGTGGGCACGAGTCGGTGGTTCAGCCCGAGTGGGGACCGGACGGCGCGCTGTGGTTCGGTTCCGACCGCACCGGCTGGTGGAACCTGTACCGGGTCGGGGCGGGCGGTCAGGTCGAGGCGGTTGCGCCGGTCGAGGCGGAGATCGGCGGCCCGCAGTGGGTCTTCGGCGAGCGCTTCTACACCTTCCTCGACGACGGCCGGATCGCCTGCTCGGTCAACTCCGGCGGTTTCGCGCACCTGGGCATCGTCGATCCGACCCGCCCGGAGCAGCCGCCCGTGCGGGTGGAGACCGGCCTGACGTGGTTGTCCGACCTGGCCGCGGCGCCCGGCGGCGTACTGCTCGTCGGCGGCGGTCCGGACGACGAGGACGCGCCCCGACGGGTCCGGCTCGCGGCCGGCGCGACGACCGCGTTGCAGATCGAACGGCTGCGGCCGGCCCGGGACTTCGGCTTCGACGCGCGGTGGTTCAGCGCACCGCGGGCGATCGAGTTCCCCTCCGCGGCCGGCCGCACGGCGCACGCGCTGTTGTACCTGCCGAAGAACCCGGACGCAGCAGCCCCCGAGGGTGCGCTGCCGCCGCTGATCGTGTCGATCCACGGCGGTCCGACCGCGCAGGCGCCGGCGGTGCTGAACCTGCGGATCCAGTACTGGACCAGCCGGGGCTTCGCGGTGGCGGACGTGAACTACGGCGGCAGCACCGGCTACGGGCGCCAGTACCGCAACCTGCTGTACGACTCGTGGGGCATCGTGGACGTCGAGGACTGCACGGCGGTGGCCCGGCACCTCGCCGACACCGGCGTCGTGGACGGCGCCAAGCTGGCCATTCGCGGCGGTTCGGCGGGCGGCTACACCACGCTGGCCGCACTGGTGGCGGGCGACGACTTCACGGCCGGCGCGAGCCACTTCGGCGTCGCCGACATCGCCGCGCTGGCCCGCCACACGCACAAGTTCGAATCACGCTACCTGGATCGCCTGGTCGGCCCCTATCCCGAGGCCGAGGCGGTGTACCGGGCGCGCTCGCCGATCAACCACACCGAGCACCTGTCCAGCCCGCTCGCGGTCTTCCAGGGCCTGGAGGACCAGGTGGTCCCGCCGGCCCAGGCCGAGCTGATCGTGGCCGCGCTGAAGGAGAAGCAACTCCCCTACGTCTACCTGGCGTTCGAGGGAGAACAGCACGGATTCCGACGGTCGGAGAACATCATCCGTGCCCTGGAAGCCGAACTGTGGTTTTACGGGCGCGTGTTCGGCTTCGACCCGGCGGACGAGATCGAGGCTCCGCCGGGCGGCGGCTTCTGAGTCGACTGCGGATCACACGCGCGAACAGCCCCGCCCGGCCGAGGGATTCGGCCGGGCGGGGCTGCTTCGTCATGGTCGGGAGCGCCCTCGGGGCCTCCGTCGGGTGGGTGAGCGGCTACCAGAAGCCGGGTGCCGCCTGCCACGCGTCGTTGGGGCTGTCGAAGCCCCCGTCGGTACGCGCGGTGAACAGGAACGCCGTGGTGGCGCCGGTTTGGTAGTTGTACATGATCGAGATGTCGTCGCGGCCGTCGGCGTTCTGGTCACCGGATACCGGCAGACCGGCGCTGATGCCCCACCACCCACCGTCGGCCGTGTCCCACGACTTCACGTCGGCCTGGAGGCCGCCGCTGCCGTCGGACTTGCCGAGGAACGTGAACAGGGCGGAGTGGCCGTTGCCGTAGTCGTACATCGCGGCGGCGTCGGCCTTGCCGTCGCCGTTGTAGTCGCCGCTGGTGAGCTTGACCCGGGACCAGTCCCAGTTGCCCGGCTCGGTACGCCACGACTCGAACGGGACCGCGAAGCCGCCGTTCGGCCCGGCGAGCATGGTGTGGAAGGAGACGACGCCGCTGTAATAGCCGTACATGCCCGCGATGTCGTCGCGGCCGTCGCCGTTGTAGTCGCCCACGACGTACTTGGCGCTGTTCCAGTACCAGTTGCCGGGGTTGGATCGCCAACTGGCGAAGGGATCGTTGAAGGTGCCGTCGGGCTTGGCGATCCAGGTGTAGGCACCGGTCGAGCCACCGCCGTGGTCGTAGAGCATGGCGGTGTCGTCGCGACCGTCACCATTGAAGTCGCCGGCCAGGAACACGGCCTTGCCCCAGTCCCAGTTGCCCGGGCCCACGTAGGCGCTGCCGGCACCGTCGGTGAAGGTGCCGTCGGCCTTGGCGAGGAACGTGAACAGCCGGTTGCTGCCGTCCCCGTAGCCGTAGAGGCCGGCCACGTCGTCGCGGCCGTCGCCGTTGAAGTCGCCGGTGACCCACTTGGTGCTCTCGTAGCGCATCCAGCCGACGTGCGCGGTCCAGGCGTTGAACGGCGCGTTGTAGCCGCCCTGTGGCCTGGCGGTCAGGGTGTGGAAGGCGGTGGTGTCGTTGCCGTAGTTGTAGACGGTGAGCAGGTCGGCCCGGCCGTCGCCGTTGAAGTCGCCCGACAGGTCGGTGCGCAGGTCGGCGGTGCGGTCCTCCGGGTGGTGGTCGACATAGGCGCCGGTGGTCGGGTTCAGCCGGATGTAGCCACCCTGGAAGCTGACCCGACGGTCGCCGTTGTGGACCGTGAACTCGTCGGACACGGGATAACCGAGGTAGCCCTGCTCCCACCGGAGGGAGGCCCACTTGGCGCGGATCGGGCCACGCACGGACCAGGCCTCACCCACGGCCGCGTTCCAGTAGATCGAGGTGCTGTTGGCGGTTTCGGAGAGTTTGCGGAAGTGGTTGTAGTGGCCGGTATTGCCGGGCACGTCGGACTCGTCCGTGGTCGGGAAGCCGAGCTCGGCCGGACCGCCGAGCGAGAGGTACTTGTCGTAGATGCCGCCGTGGACGGACCACGCGCCGAATTCGGGCGTCGAGTAGATCGCGCCGAAACCGCCCCTGCCCTGGAAGGTGTTGATCGACGCCGACCCGATGCCGATCGTGTGGTCGTCGCCGGTGGGATAGCCCAGATCGCCGGTCTCCCAACCCAGCGACGCCCACTTGGCGCGGATCGCGCCGCCGACCTCCTTGGCCCCGGTGCTGGGGTGCCAATAGATCGACCAGTCCTCACCGTTGGGACGCTTGAGGTGGACGTAGCGGCCGAGTTGGTCGCCGGTGACGTCCATGTTCACGACCGGATAGCCGCGCGTGGCCTGATCGGCGGCGCGGTACTTGGTCAGGACCGGGCCACACAGCTCGAACTTGGCACCCGCAGCGGGTCCGAAGAGCTCGCACTCCGACCACGGCGTGCCCGCGGCGACCGACCGTGGAGCGCCGAACGCGGAGCCGTTGCTCAGGGCGCGGCCGGGGAACTCCACGATCTTGCCGGTCGGGTCCTGCGCCCACAGGTCGACGAAGCCGTCCTTCTCGTAGTCCCCGTCGGAGGACACGAGCGGATAGGCGACGTCGGTGAAGCCGTTGCCGATCGAGGTGGTGCGTACGGTCGGGTCGCCGTAGACGGTCAGGTCCAGTGCGGTCGGGTTGCCGTCCGTGGCGCTGTCGGTGGTCTTGCGGCGACTCGTGTACTGGTGGATCTTGCCGGTGCTCTTGTCCCGCGCCCAGATCTCGGGCAGACCGTCCGCGTTCAGGTCGCCCGGAGCGATCAGGGTCAGGTTCGCCCAGTCGGCGCTGCCCAGGGAGATCGCGTCGGAGCGCTGGTCGAGCATCCCGGCCGGGGTGCCGAGGTAGAGCCAGAGTTCGGCGCCGTTCTTGACGAGCAGATCGGGGTAGTCGGTCGCGTCGATGCCGTTCGGCGTGGCGCTGTCGTCGTTGACGCTGCCGATGACCAGGATCTGGTCGGCCTTGGCCCAGTGGTCGTTCGTTTCACGGTCTTTGACCCTGAGCTCGGTGCGCCCGCTGTCGCTCGGCTCCAGCGAGCCGTCGCCGCGTCCGCGATGCATGTAGAGACTGTTACGGTCGCCGGCCGGGGCCGTTCTCAGTACGACCAGGTCCTCGTAGTAGTCCGCGTTCCAGGTGCCACGATGGGCGAAGGAGAGGGTGCCGTTGAAGGAATCGCCACTCGCCGCTACGGGCTGACCGAAAGTGCCGTCACCTTGGCCGGTTCGAGTGTCCACGCCCTTCGTGACCGGGTTGGCGTTCCACAGGTCCACGTTGGTGTCGCCGTTGAGGTCACCCGGCTTGTCCCGGTCCGGAGAACGCTTCGCGTAGTAGAGGTGGTTCCGCACGTCGGAGAGGTTGCCCGCGACGTCGACGCTGCGTACGTAGA
Organism: Embleya sp. NPDC005575; assembly: GCF_040605455.1. NCBI lineage: Bacteria > Bacillati > Actinomycetota > Actinomycetes > Kitasatosporales > Streptomycetaceae > Embleya > Embleya sp. NPDC005575. The sequence continues at coordinate 9,268 of NZ_JBEXCV010000024.1, forward strand.
GGTGGTTGGGGCCGGCGATGGTGGGCTTGAAGGCGATGCTCGCCGGGCCGCCCTGCCCGGCTGCGGCGACCTCGCGCACCTTCGGGTCGCCGTCGGTCCACCACCGGTACTTCACGACGTCGGTGACGCCGTTGGCGGTGAAGTTGAACGTGCCCGTCGTCCGGACCTGGGTCGGGTTGTTCGGGTCGTTCGCGGGGAACTCCGGCGAGGAGACGACGGGTATCTCGCTGGGCCTGGTGCGGTCGACGGTGAACAGGCACTGGCCGGCCCACGGGCTGTTGTCGTATCCGTCGGATACCCGGACGTCCCAGCGATAGGTGCCGTCCAGCGCGGCGGCGTCGATCTCGGCGGCGGCTATGGTGCCGCGGCTGACGCCGCGCTTGATCACGGTCGGGCCGGTGTTCGCGCCGTCCTTCCAGTAGTGGAATTCGGCGGTGAGGTTGTTGTCCTCGGCGTCGTCCACCCGGGTGTAGAGCGTGACACGGTCGGTGGTGCCGATGACGCCGCCGGCACACGGGGTGGAGGGATCCGTCGTCCGGTCCTTCGGGGTGGCCGGCGGGGTGTTGTACTCGGTGCTGATCACCGTCGCGTCCGGCGCGAACTTGCGCCAGGACTTGTCCACCGTGTCGTTGCGGGACTTCAGGCCCAGCGTCCAGGCGTTCCAGTGACTGCGCGCGGCCTCGTCGACGGCCGAGGTCACGTTGATCTCGACCTTCTTCTCGTTGTCCCCGGGGCAGTTGCGGCCGCCGTACGACTCGTCGATGCTGCCGACCATGCGGTCCCAGCTCGGCTGGTTGTTCCACGTGGTGGACTTCGAGATGCTTCCGGTGTCCCACACCTCGAGCTCGCCCGACTTGCAGTCCCAGGCGCCGGCGTGGATCTGCTCCAGGGTCAGTACGGACTTGATGATCTGCTTATCCCACAGATCGGTCATGCCGACCTGGAAGAACGTCTTGGCGCAGACGATCGCGCCACCCATCTCGCCGTCCCTCGAGCAGCCGACACGACCCCACTTCTTGGGCATCGTGCCGCCGTTCCAGTAGTTCGTGGAGGCGGAGCCGGCGATGGCGTTGTGCTTGTACGCGATGGTCCAGGCGAGCTTCCAGTCGTCGCGCAGGGTCGGGTCGATGACCACCGGGAACTTGGTGCCGGGCGCGGTGAGCAGGGCCTGGTCGGGGGTGAGTTCGAGGGTCTTGCCGGTGAGCTTCACGCCGAGATCGGCGTGCTTGGCACCGGGGTCGAAGCCGTCGGTGGGGTCGGCGGGAGGCTCGTTTTCGGGCGTGCCGGCGGTCGCCGAGCGGGTGGCGGCGGAGGCCCGCGTATTCGCCGTCGACGAATCGTTTCGTCCGGCTTCCCACATCTGCGGCTTGGGTGCGGTGAACACCGCCTGGCCGGTGGGGTCGAGCGCCCGGAGTTCACCGCTCGCGTCCTGGACCATGTTCAGCCCGGTGGTCTCCAGGCCGAACTTCAGCGTCGCGAGGGCGGGATTCCGGGCCGCCTCCGGCGTCTTGACCACGACGTAGTGGGCGAAGTCGTCCACGTTGGCGACGACCTTGAGGTCGACGCCGGGCAGCACCTCGGGGTAGATCGCGGAGCCGCCCTCGACCACCGGCTTGGGCAGTGTGCCCGGCCAGGACAGAGCGATCTTGCGCCCGGCCTTGGTGAGTTCCGCCAGCGGGCCGTCGCCGCCCGGGGAGAACGTGAGGCCGATCATCGCGGCCTTGGGCGCGAGGCGACCGCCCTGGACGGGGGCCAGGGTGGCGTCGGCCGGGACCAGCGTTCCGCCGCGCCATACGCGGACCGGGCGGGTCGCGCTCTCCAAGGTGAACGTGCCGCTCGGGTTGGCCCAGACCTGGTCGGTCTCGGTTCGGAGCGAGACGACCTCCACGCGTTGGCCGGTCTGCTTGGCCTTGGTGGACGCGGCGGTCCGCTCGTCGGCCTGCTTCTCGGCTTCCGTGCGGGTGTCGGCCTGCGTGCGCGGATCGCCGGCGGTCGTCTTGTCGGTGGGGGCGACCTGCGGCATGGGGGCGCCGGTCGCCGGTACGGCGGTGATCAGGCCGGCGGACAGCGCCGCCGCGATCGCCCAGGCGGCTGCTCTTCGCCGCGGGTGACCCGCCGAGCGCGCGGGTCGTGTCGATGTGTTCATGCTGCTTTCCGGGGTCGGGGCGGGAGTTGACGATGCGACGCGGCCGGTCGCGGGGAGCGAGCCGGTCGTGCCGCAGGCCACCCGGCGCGCAGTGCGTCGGGCGGGGGCTTGGTGGGGGACCGTCGGGGACGGTGATGGGCCGGCACGACGCGAGTGCGTCGAGGTGGCCGAATCCGGTTGCCCGGAGGCTGGGCACTGCCGGCTCGTGCGGAGGTCGCCGACACGTGGTCGGGGCACGTGGACACGCGTGTCCTATCGGCACCGCTGTGCCGAATCACGCCCGATATGACCGGGATCGAAGTGTCCGATAATGCCCTGGTAATTGCCTGTGGCGGCATATTTCGTGCTGGACCAGCCGTATCCGGCGAGCATCTTGTCGATGAATTCATAGTGGCTTCCGCGAACGATGGGAGCGGTTGCATTCGGGACGTCCCGGCGCGGAAGCATTGCGGCCCTCCCGTGCCGTATGTGGCTGGAATTCGCACCCTGGCAGGGGTGCAAATCGCCTCACTTTCCGTGAGTTGTAGCAGGTCAGTACGGCTCTTGGCGAGTGGAGGCAAGGCATTCGGACATATTAGCCAAACGGTTGGTATCGTGTTTTAAACCCGAATCGATGTCCATTACCGCTTCAGGCGATTGGGATTGCTTTCCGAACCTTGCACATCGATAAAGTCGCCAAACCGTTTCGCCTACTGCTAGGTTGCGCCGCCAGTATTGGGTGACGTGGGCCTCGGGGGATTCCGCGTCGAATCTCTCGGGTGGGGTTGTGTTTCCACGGAAGACCCGTGCCATGCGCACGGCGATAAGACGTACCTGGCGATGGCCGGTACCCCTGATGGCAATCGTGCTGGTGGGCTCCGGCCTGACTGCGGTGCCGGCGGCGGCAGCAGAAACGGTTGGCCGCCCACAACTGCCCGACCTGCAAAAACTCACCAAGGTCCCGGGCGAGCGACTGTCGACGGCCAAGGCCCCTGCGCCGCCTGCCGAGTCGCAGGTCAACGCCTGGAAGGGCGCACCGCCGGTGAGTTGGCCTGCCGCGGGCTCCGCCGAGGTCGAACTGCCGCGCACGGCATCGAAGTCCGACGCTCGCTCCGCCGCCGCTGAAGCACCGGCCGAGGCCAAGGCCGGCTCGTTGCCGATCAAGCTGAGCACACCCCCGCTCCCGGAGACGGCGGCTCGCTCGGTGCAGGACGCCGCGGACACCGGTCCGGTCAAGGTCAAGGTCGACCTGTTCGACCGGCCGACCGCGAACAAGGCCGGCGTCGGCAACGGTCTGTTGCTCGGTGTGCGGCGCACCGACGGTGGCACCGGGGTCGCACCGGTGGGTGTCGAGCTGGACTACACCGCGTTCAAGAACGCGTACGGCGGCGGCTGGGGGTCGCGGCTCGGGTTCAGTCTGCTTCCCGAATGTGCCCTCACCACCCCGGAGCTGGCGCAGTGTCAGACCCGCACGCCGGTCGAGATGAAGAACGACGCGGGCACCGGCAAACTCACCGCGACGGTGGCACCGGCCGCGACCGGTCAGGGCGTTGCGGCCAAGGGCGCGAGCGCCGGCGGGCAGGGCATGTTGCTCGCCGCCCAGCCGACGGCCGATGGCGCGAACGGCACCTACAAGGCGACTTCGCTGAGCGCCTCGGGTTCGTGGCAGGCGGGTGGCGCGGCAGGTGACTTCTCCTGGTCGTACCCGCTGGAGCTCCCCGGCTCGCTCGGTGGCCCGAGCCCGTCGCTGGCGCTGGGCTACTCGTCGGCGAGCATCGACGGCCGTACGTCGGCCTCGCTGCAGCAGACCTCGTGGGTCGGCGACGGCTGGGACCTGGGCTCGAACTTCATCGAGCGGACCTGGGTGCCGTGCAGCCAGGACAAGAAGGACGGCTCGGGGTTCAACAACCCCAAGGACGACACCGGCGACCTGTGCCACGGCGCGCCGATGATGACGATGTCGCTCAACGGCGGGTCGACCCCGCTGGTGCGCGACGACGCTTCCGGCGTCTGGCGCCCGGCGAAGGACGACGGCTCGCGGATCGAGCTGATCACCGGTGCGCAGGACCTCAACGGCGACAAGGAGGGCGTGCACTGGCGCGTGACCAACGCGCAGGGTGTGCAGTTCAACTTCGGCCTCAACAAGGTCCCGGGGTGGCAGCCGGGCAAGCCCGTCACCAACTCGGCGTGGCTCGTGCCGATTTACAACAACCAGCCCGGAGAGCCCTGCTACCAGACCGACTTCGCGAACTCGGCCTGTGACCGGGCCTGGCGCTGGAACCTCGACTACGTCGTGGACCCGCGCGGCAACGCCATGACGTATTGGTACAACAAGGAGGTCAACCACTACGGCGCGAACTTCAAGTTCGCCGGTGGGTCGACCAACCGGGCCTACGACCGCGGTGGTTGGCTCGACCACGTCTCGTACGGCCTGCGCAGCGACAACCTGTTCACCAACGCGCCCTCCCAGGTGGACTTCACGGTGGCCGAGCGCTGCCTGACTTCGCCGACGTTCGACTGCGCCGAGGACAAGCTCAAGCCCGAGGTCGACTGGAACATCGCCAAGATGTGGCCGGACACCCCCGGTGACCAGCTCTGCGCGGCGAACGAGGAGTGCAAGGCGCGGTTCACCCCGACGTTCTTCACCCGCAAGCGGCTGACCGAGATCAACACCAAGGTCTGGACCGGAGCGGCCTACCAGCCGGTCGACACCTGGGCGCTGACCCAGGACTTCCCGCAGAACGGTGACGGCACCGACTACGCGCTGTGGCTCGCGTCGATCCAGCGCACCGGCAAGAACGGAACGCCGATCACGCTGCCGCCGGTGACGTTCCGGGGCAAGCAGTTGGCGAACCGGGTGGACCGAGACGGCGACGGCCGGCCGGCGTACCGGCGCTATCGGATCGAGAACATCGACACCGAGACCGGCTCGATCATCTCCGTGCGGTTCAAGGACACCGAGTGCTCGTCGGTGGCGCCGGTCAAGTTGCCGACGGCGGCCGAGTCGAACGGGCTGCGCTGCTATCCGGTGATCCAGGAGATCCCGGACCCGACCGACCCGGAGCACAAGCGCAAGCTCTACGTCACGGACTACTTCCACAAGCACGTGGTGGACCGGGTCCAGGAGCAGGACGCGATGGCGAACTCGCCGACGCGGGTGACGTCCTACGAGTACCTGGGCGCGCCGGCGTGGGCGTACGACGAGGACAACGAGCTCACCGAGCCCAAGACGCGCACGTGGTCGCAGTGGCGCGGCTACGAGCGGGTGCGCACGTTCATCGGGCAGGACCCGGATCGGCGTACCCAGACCGAGACGTTGTTCTTCCGGGGCCTCGACGGCGACCGGGCGTCGCCGACGACCGCCGCGAGGCGGACCGTCAAGGTCAAGGACTCCGAGAACGGCGAGATCACCGACCACAAGCTCTTCGCGGGTCAGACGCGCGAGGTCTTGGTCTACGACGGCGAGGGCGGCGCGCTCCAGGCGGCGACTACGTACACGCCGTGGTTGTCCGGCCCGACCGCGACGCGCGTGCGGCCGAACGAGACGCCGCCGTTGCAGGCGTTCGTACAGCAGACGACCAAGACGGCTTCGCGGGTGTTGTTGACGGACGGGCGCGGGTGGCGCCGGACGTCGACCGAAAGCACCTTCAACGCACGGGGCTTCATCGAGACCACGTCTTCGCTCGGGAACATCGACGACCCGAACGACGACTCGTGCACGCGGTACTGGTACGCGCCGGACGAGCCGCAGTGGATGATCGACCGCCAGTCGCGGATCGAGTCGGTCGCGAAGGCGTGTGACGCGACGAACGTGCAGCGGCCGGAGGATGTCACCTCCGACGCGAAGATGTTCTACGACAACGTCGGCAACCTGGTGCGTACGGAGTCGCTTTCGGACTACGTGAACGGGCAGCCGACCTACGTCCTGGACGGCACGGCCACGTTCGACGTCTACGGTCGGCCGAAGTCGGTCACCGACGTGCTCGGCGCGGTCAACTCGACCGACTACTTCCCGGCCGCCGGGCAGCTCGTCACCAAGACCACGGTCACGAACCCGGCGGGCCACACCCAGTCGGTGGAGACCGACCCCGGGCGCGGCGCGACGCTGGTCCAGGAGGACGCCAACAAGCGGCGCAGCGTGGTGCGCTACGACTCGCTGGGTCGTCTGGTCAAGGCGTGGTCGCCGGACCGGAACCCGGACAAGAAGTCGCCGGACGCCGAGTTCGCCTACACCGTGCGGCGTGACGGGCCCGTCGTCATCACCAACAAGAGCCTGTTGGACGACGGAAGTTACCGCACCAGCTACGACATCTACGACGGCAGCCTGCGGATCCGGCAGACCCAGATGGAGGCGCTGGGCGGCGGTCGCATGGTGACCGACACCTTCTACAACAGCCTCGGCCAGATCTGGAAGTCCAACGGCGGCTACTACGCGGACGGTGCGCCCGAGGGTGCGATGTTCGCGCCGTTGGACAACAAGGTCCCGGCGTCGACGATGACCGAGTACAACTCGACCGGTCAGCCGACGGTGCAGATCTCGCGCAAGTTCGGGATCGAGACCTCGCGGACGACAACCACGTACGGCGGCGACTTCATCACGGTGGATCCGCCCACGGGCGAGACGCCGACGAAGGCGATCCTGGACGCGGTCGGCCGCAAGACGGAGTTGCAGTTCTTCAAGGGCACGGACCCGAGCGGGGCACACGACACGACGCGCTACGGCTACAACCGACGCGGGCAACTGTCGTCGGTGGTGGACGAGGCCGGCAACACGTGGGGCTTCGAGTACGACCTGCGGGGTCGTCAGGTCAAGGTGACGGACCCGGACAAGGGCACGTCGACCATGACGTACGGCGCGGGCGACCGGCTGGCGACGACGACGGACGCGCGTGGCAAGACGATCGCTCCGGAGTACGACGTCCTGGGTCGGGTCAAGGCGACGCACGAGGGCTCGATCACCGGCCCGAAGCTGACCGAGTCGGTGTTCGACACGCTGCCGAACGCGCTCGGGCTGCCGGTCTCTTCGACGCGGTTCGTGAACGGGAACGCGTACAAGCAGGAGATCACGGGCTACGACACGGAGTACCGGGCCAAGGGCAGCAAGATCACCATCCCGCCCTCGGAGGGCAAGTTGGCGAAGACTTATGTCTTCGGCACTACCTACTCCGAGACCAACGGGCTTCCGGAGACCAGCACCCTCCCGGCGGTTGCGGGTCTGCCGCTCGAAGACATCTCGATGTCCTACAACCGCTACGAACTGCCCACCGTGATGGGCATCAACGGGGACACGTTCGTCGACCGGGTGGATTACTCGCCACTGGGTGACGTGCTGCGCACGCACGCGGGGCCGGCGCCCAAGCAGGTGTGGTCGACGTACGAGTACGACGAGCAGACGCGTCGTCCCACTCGGACGGTGAACGACCGGGAGACCTCGCCGTCGCGGATCAACGACGCGCGGACCGAGTACGACGCGGTCGGCAACATCACCAAGATCACGGATGCGTTCGGGCCGAACCCGACGCCGTCCACGACGGACACCCAGTGCTTTGCGTACGACTACATGCGTCGGATGACGGATGCGTGGTCGGCTACGGATGATTGCCAGGCCAAGCCGGGCCAGGTCGGCGCCGGCGGCGGTCGGCCGAGCGTGGGTGGGCCGGAGGCGTACTGGTCGTCCTACAGCTTCGACGCGGCGGGCAACCGCAAGACGGAGACGAAGCACGACCCGGCCGGCGTGGCCGGCCAGGATGTAAACCGGGCCTACACGTACGGGACTCCGGGTGCGGCGGGCGCGAACTACCTGAAGAAGGTCGACACCACAGGGCCGGGCGGGAGTCGGACCGAGTCGTATACGTACGACGAGGTGGGCAACACGGCGACTCGGACCATCCAGGGCAACACGCAGAACCTGGAGTGGGATGCCGAGGGCCGCGTCTCGAAGGTGACGGAGGGCGCCAAGGTCACGTCCTTCCTGTACGACTCGGAGGGTGAGCGGCTGATCAAGCGCGACCCGTCCGGGACGACCCTGTACCTGCCGGACACCGAGGTTCAGCTCGACCCCGCGGGCAACATCGTCAAGGGCACGCGGTACTACGCTCACCCGGCCGGGCCGACGCTGGTCAAGACGGTCGAGAACGGCCAGACCACCAGCTCGTATCTGATGGCCGATCAGAACGGCACTGCCAACATCGCGGTGGACGCGAACACCCAGGCGGTCACGCAACGCAAGTTCACCCCATTCGGTGATGTTCGCGGGGTCAAGCCGTCGATCTGGCCCGGCAACCAGGGCTTCGTCGGCGGAACGAACGACGAGTCCACCGGGCTCGTCCATTTGGGGGCGCGCGAATACGACGCTGCGGTAGGCCGGTTCCTGTCCGTCGACCCGGTGGTCGACTACAGCGAGCCGAAGCAGATGAACGCGTACGTGTACGCGGCGAATTCCCCGGTCACCTTCAGCGACCCGTCCGGGCTCGCGATCTCCATGCCGGTCGCGCCGATCCAGGACTACAGCGACGCCGAACTGGCCTGGGCGCATTGGGCCAAGGGTCGCAGCATGATCAGCGTTGCGATGGAGGCCGCGAAGGAAGCCCTCAAGGACGCATCCGGCTACAACGACATTCGTGACTGCATCGGCGGTGACGGATGGGCATGTGCCGGTATCGCCTGGGACGCCGGCTCATCGTGGCTGACCGGCGGTGGAGCGAAGGCCAAACGCATTGCGAAGGCACTGGATCGTGCGTGGAGTGCCTATCACGCGTGGGCCGGCAAGGTGCGCATTGCACTCGACATCATCGCCCGCGCCGAGCGCTACCAGCAGGCAATGGCGAAGTACGCCGAGGACTTGGCAGCTTGGCAACGAGAACAGGAAGCAGCGGCAGCGGCAGCCAGAAAGCTGGAGGAGGAGGCCGCCGCAGCCAAGAAGGCCCAGGAAGAGGCAGCAGCGGCGGCAGCCAAGAAGGCTGATGAGGCGGCCGCTTCGGCAGCCCAACAGGGCAAGGAATCGGCGACCAAGGCCAAGAGCGCCGACGGCGACGGGAAGAGCTCAAAATCCACCGAGACCAAGAAAGCCGGAAAGTCTAAGGAAGCGGACCCCGAATGCAATAGCTTTGTCCCGGGGACTAATGTTCTCTTGGCGGACGGTGCAACTAAACCGATAGAAGATATTCAGCTGGGCGATGCGGTCCTGGCAGGCGATCCGCAGTCGCAGCAAAACGGCCAAGAAAAGATCGTTGCACTGATCAAGGGCGAGGGAATAAAGAACCTCGTCGAGGTCACGGTCGACACAGATGGGGCCGCCGGATCGGCAACGGATAAAATTACCGCGACCGACGGTCATCCGTTCTGGCTCCCGGAGTCGGATTCCTGGGTCCCGGCCGGTCAACTCCGGCAAGGCCAATGGCTCAAGACGGCAGCCGGTTCGTGGGTTCAGATCACAGCGGTTCGCGCTTGGACGCAGCAGCAACGCGTTTACAATCTCACCGTTGCGAACGTCCACACGTATTACGTGGTGGTCGGGCAGAGCGCTGCCCTTGTACATAACTGCAACGAGGGACCCAAGGATCACGCCGTGCTTGGCCGTAGTATGAAGAGCGGACCGAGTGTTGAGCAGTTCGCCGAGCAGGTACAGGGACGTCACTTCATGAACTCGGCCGACTGGCGGACTGACGTACAACGTTCTATTGCTCGTGTTCAGCGAGGAGAGGGACGAATCTCTTTCATGCTGGACGGACTTCCTGGGGCGAATGGCGGTCCGGCGGTTGCCTTGAAGCGTGCTCAAGAGGCGATGAAGGCAAACAACGGATCGCTGCTGGCTACGCAGTGGGAACTTATACAGGTTCACAATGCGGGGGCAATGGGCAAGGTCGACTTCTATCGGTGGAATCGAAAGCTTGGAGCATGGAAGCTGCTGTGAATATTCGCAGTTCAGAACTAGATCTTTCGGATACCAGACAGTTCAGTCTCGTCGATTATCGGCACGGTCACAGTTATGTGGTGATTCGTGGGTTTCCGCCGATGGACGACAAGGCAACAGGCGGCGGAACTCATCGCGTGCTGGACCTCTTTTTCACCGGGATAGATCGAATCGCATGTGGTAGAGACCTCGACAATCTTCGGCTGCGCCGGGCTAGTGATGTCGAGAGAATCGTGATCATGGAGCGTATCGGTCGAATCAAAACGGGTGCCGAGATCTACTTCTTGGAATCTGGTTCGGTCGAAAGCTATGTGATCGCTCAACGGGTCTACTGGGCAGAATTCGACTTGCCGTACGGTGCTGTCAGCCCTTTGGCGGCGGAGGAGCGCGACTATCGTGAAGCGCATCCCCCGATCGGAGGCATCGTTCGGTACGCGGACTAGCTCCATAGGGGAATGATCCCCTTGCCGGTGAAGTGCCCTGCCTCGCTGATCTCTCAGTGAGGCAGGGCACTTTCCCGTTACCTTGGTATTCTTATCCCCCAGGTGTGAGAGAAATAGATTTCAAAGCGCCGACTATGCAAACGCGCGGAGCGCATTCGACAGTGTGCTACGCCCGTCTTGAATTGGTTTCGCGGATGCCACTAGTGGGATGGAGCTTTACCTGGAGTCAAGCGGAGCGCGCGGTCGGTTGACATTTGGAGCCAGGTCGCAATGTGGTGCGGACTCGCGAAGGTAATGAAGAGCGACGATGGCGGTGCTGGTCGGCGCGTCGGTGATGTGAGGGATCAGATACATAGCGTTAACATTGATCGTTTCGTTGGGTAACACGGGGCCGGAAGGCTTCGGAGCAACGAGTCGGTACGACGGGACTGGAGGGGCTTCGCGTGTTGCTGACCCCGCATGAGCAGGAGCGGTTGATGGTGTCCTATGCGGCTGACCTTGCGCAGCGGCGTAGAGCCAGAGGGCTTCGGCTCAACTACCCCGAGGCGACTGCGGTGTTGTCGTCGTTTCTGCTTGAAGGGGCTCGGGACGGGCGGTCTGTGGCGGACCTTCAGGAGGCCGGGCGGCATGTGCTCGGGCGGGACGATGTGATGGAAGGCGTCCCGGAGATGGTGGGTGAGGTGCAGGTCGAGGCCACCTTTCCGGACGGGACCAAGCTGGTGACCGTGCATCGGCCGATCCCGTGAAGCCGCGTAGGTCGCTCGTGGCCGTGGTGCCCGGGGAGATTCTGTTGGGCGAGGAGGAGATCCCGCTCAATCCCGGGCGGGTGGTGTTGACGCTGGTGGTGGTGAACACCGGGGATCGGCCCGTGCAGGTGGGGTCGCATTTGCATTTCCCGGCGGCCAACGACGCGTTGGAGTTCGATCGGGCGGCGGCCTGGGGGCATCGGCTGCATGTGCCGGCGGGGACGGCGGTGCGGTTCGAGCCCGGGGTGGCGCGCGAGGTGGAGTTGGTGCCGCTGGCCGGTGCGCGGGTGGTGCCGGGGCTTCGGGTCGGGCGCGGGGGCGATCTGGACCGGGAGGACGCGCGATGACCACCATCGATCGGCATCGGTATGCGTTGCTCTACGGGCCGACCACCGGGGACCGGATCAGGCTCGCCGATACCGAGTTGCTCGTGGAGGTGACCGAGGATTTGACCCGCCCGCACGGGGCCGCCGGGGACGAGGCGATCTTCGGTGGTGGCAAGGTGATCCGGGAGTCGATGGGGCAGTCGCTGCGCACCCGCGCCGAAGGCGCCCCCGACACGGTAATCACCGGCGCGGTGATCCTGGACCACTGGGGGATCGTCAAGGCCGACATCGGCATCCGGGACGGGCGGATCTGCGGGATCGGCAAGGCCGGCAACCCGGACACCATGGACGGCGTGCATCCGGACCTGGTGATCGGGCCGTCGACCGAGATCATCGCGGGCAACGGGCGCATCCTGACCGCCGGCGCCGTCGACTGCCACGTGCACCTGATCTCCCCGACGCAGTTCCCCGAGGCGCTGTCCGCCGGCGTGACCACGATGGTCGCCGGCGGTACCGGGCCCGCCGAGGGCAGCAAGGCGACCACCGTCACGCCCGGCGCCTGGCACCTGGCCCGGATGTTGGAGTCGCTGGACGAGGTACCGATCAACTTCGTGCTCCTGGGCAAGGGCAACACCGTGTCCGAGGAGGCCATGTGGGAGCAGATCCGGGCCGGCGCCGGCGGGCTCAAGCTGCACGAGGACTGGGGCTCGACCCCGGCCGTGATCGACGCCGCGCTGCGGGTGGCGGACGCGGCCGGCATCCAGGTCGCGCTGCACAGTGACACTCTCAACGAGACCGGCTTCGTCGAGGGCACGTTGGCCGCGATCGGCGGGCGGAACATTCACGCTTACCACACCGAGGGCGCCGGCGGCGGACACGCGCCGGACATCATCACCGTGGCCGGACTGCCCAACATCCTGCCCTCGTCCACCAATCCGACCCGGCCGCACACCGTCAACACGGTCGAGGAACACCTCGACATGCTGATGGTCTGCCATCACCTGAACCCGGCCGTCGCCGAGGACCTCGCCTTCGCCGAATCGCGGATCCGGCCCTCGACCATCGCCGCCGAGGACGTGCTGCACGACCTCGGCGCCATCTCGATGATCGGCTCGGACAGCCAGGCGATGGGCCGGGTCGGCGAGACCGTGCTGCGCACGTGGCAAAGCGCACACGTGAACAAGGTCCGGCGCGGTTCGCTGCCCGGGGACGGGGCCGCGGACAACCTGCGGGCCCGGCGGTATGTGGCCAAATACACGATCTGCCCGGCGGTCGCGCACGGTCTGGACGAAGAGGTCGGCTCGGTCGCCGTCGGCAAACTCGCCGACCTGGTGCTGTGGGATCCGAAGTTCTTCGGTGTCCGGCCGCACCTGGTCGTCAAGGGCGGGGCCATCGCGTGGGCCGCGATGGGCGACGCGAACGCGTCCATCCCGACGCCGCAACCGGTGCTGCCCAGGCCGATGTTCGGCGCGGCGGCGCGGACCGCCGCGGCTACCTCGGTGCATTTCGTGGCGCCGGCGGCACTGGAGGACGGGCTCGCGGGACGGCTGAACATCGACCGCCGACTCGTGCCGACCGGCGACGTGCGGGGAAGGGGCAAGTCGGCCATGCCGCTCAATGACGCCATGCCGCACATCGAGGTCGATCCCGAGACGTTCTCGGTACGCATCGACGGCGAGAAGGTGGTCGCGGCGCCGGCCGGAACCTTGCCGATGGCGCAACGTTATTTCCTGTTCTGATTGCGCATGCATGCTTCTTGACGGAGGGTCAGTGAGAGCTGACTCACCGTCAGGATGTAGAACTGTGACTGCGGTGACCGGCCAGGACCGACATCGACACGTTACGACCAGTAAGAGGTGGTACTCATGGGTGCTGGACTTCTCCTCCTCGGGGACTCCCGGCTGCCGGCCGGCGGCTACGCACACTCGGGCGGCCTGGAGAACGCCGTCCTGCGGGGCGAGGTGCACGACCTCGACACGCTCACCGAGTTCCTGCTCGGCAAGCTCTATGGCACCGGCGCGGTGCAGGCGGCCTTCGCCGCCGTCGCCGCGCTGACCGCGGGGCGGTACACGATGCCCGAGGTGGCCCCCTGGGCCGAACTCGACGCCGAACTCGACGCGCGGACCGCCTCCGCGCCCGCCCGGGCCGCCTCGCGCGCGCAGGGCAGGGCGCTGCGCCGAGTGGCCAAGGCGGCCTGGCCCACCGAACCCTGGGCCGCGCTGGGGGTATCCCCGCACCACGCGATCGTGCTCGGCGCCGCGGCGACCCGGGCCCGACTCGACGAGCGCGAGGCGGCCGTGCTCGCCGCCACCAACGTGGTCAACGGGCCCGCCTCGGCGGCGGTCAAGCTGCTGTCCTTCGACCCGATCTCGGTCACCGTGGTGCTCGCCGAGATGGCCGGGCACTGCGATCAGGTCGCCGAGGAGGCCGCCGACGCGGCGCGCACCGTGTTCGCCGACGGCGACTGGGAGCGGTTGCCGTGCTGGTCCTCGGTCGGCCTCGACGTCTGCGCGGAACTGCACGTCCACGAGGAGGTCGTCCACTTTGCATCTTGATCACACCCCCGGCAACGGCGGTACCCGCGCGCACACCCCGCCGGCACCCGCCGTGCCCGGTTCGCGCCCCCTGCGCATCGGCATCGGCGGGCCGGTGGGATCCGGCAAGACGGCGCTGGTCGCCGCGCTGTGCCGAGTCCTTGCCGACCGCTTCTCGCTCGCCGTGGTCACCAACGACATCTACACCACCGAGGACGCCGACTTCCTGCGCGCCGCAGGGGTGTTGGCGGCCGACCGGATTGCCGCCGTGCAGACCGGCTGTTGCCCGCACACCGCCGTGCGCGACGACATCAGCGGCAACCTGGACGCCGTCGAGGACTTGGCGGCGGCGCACCCGGACCTGGACCTGGTGATCATCGAATCCGGTGGCGACAACCTGACCATGACCTTCAGCCGGGGACTGGCCGACGTACAGATGTTCGTCATCGACGTGTCCGGCGGCGACAAGGTCCCGCGCAAGGGCGGCCCCGGGGTGACCCGTTCCGACCTGCTGGTGATCAACAAGACCGACATCGCCCCGCAGATCGGCGCCGATCTGGCGGTGATGGACCGCGACGCCGCCCGGATGCGGCCGGGCACCCCGGTGGCGTTCCTGTCGCTGCGCGAGAGCCCGGGGGCGGACGTGGTCACCGCATGGGTGCTCGACCAGATCACCGCGTGGCAGGCCGGTACGGCGGTCCCGGTCGTGCGGCCGGCCCCGGTCTCCTCGACCGTGGGATCGGCCGCCGGGTGAGGGCGACCGCCGTGGTCCGCGCGGAACTTCGGCGCGGGCGCACGGTGCTCGCCGAACTGCGCGGACGGGTGCCGCTGTTGCCGCGCGAGGTGTCCGTGTCGGGAGACACCGCCGAAGTGGTCTTCGTGGGCGGTGCGGCGGGACCGATCGGCGGCGACGACCTGGCGCTGCGCGTCGAGGTGGGGGCCGGTGCGCGCCTGCGGGTGCGGACCGCCGCCGCGGCGGTGATCCTGATCGGCGACGGCACCCCGGCCCGGCAACGGGTGGACCTGATGATTGGCGCCGGCGGCCTGCTGGAGTGGCTGCCGGAGCCGGTCGTGGTGGCCGCGCGGGCGACCTTCCATACCCACGTGCGAGTCGAACCTGCGCCGGACGCACGCCTGTTGGCCCAGGAGACGCTGGTCCTGGGACGCACCGACGAGCCCTGCGGCGACGTGCTCTCGCGCTGGGACATGGTGGTGGGCGGGCGCCCGGTGCTGCGCCAGCAGAGCGGCTACGGGCCCGCCGCACACCCGGGCTGGCGCGGCCCGGCCGGCACCGCGGGCGGGACCGTGGTGGCCTCCCGGCTGATGCTGCCCGCGCCGCCCGACCGGCTGCCGAGCGCCCCCGGGCGCGCGGTGTGCGACCTCGCCGGCGGCGGCCGACTCGTGACCGTGACGGCGCACGACGCGATGACCGCACGGCGCGCCATGGAGGCGGCGCCGCCGGCGGATCAGGTTTCCAGGGCGACCAGTTCGGAGCCGGCGGTGCCCAGCAACAGCACCCCGCCGGTGCCCGCGGGAGCCGCGGTCAGGTAGGTCGGCAGCGCGTGCGTCCAGCGCCGCCGGCCCGATACCGCGTCGAAGGCGTGTAGTTCGTCGGTACCGCCGGCGTAGGCGGTGCCGTTCACCAGGGCCACCGGACTGGGCACACTGGCCCCGGTGCTCTGTCGCCAACGCTCCGCACCGCTGTGCGCGTCCAGCGCGTACAACGTGCCGACATCGGTGGTGTAGACGACGTCCTCCGTCACCACCGGGGCGGTCAGGTCCGGGGTGCCGCGAAAGCGCCAGACGATGTCGCCGTTGGCGGTGTTCAGCGCGACCAGGGTGAATCCGGTCACCACGTACACCAGATCACGGATCACATGCGGCGGGCGGGTGATCGGCGAGGCGAGGTGGATCGTCCACCGGGGCTCCTTGCGCTCGGGGACGATCGAGCTCACTGTGCCGTCGTTGTAGGTCAGGTACAGCACATCGCCGGCGCTGTGCTCGAACACCGCCGGCATCGCCCCACCGCGCGCTGCGGGCTCGGACCACTCCCACCGGTGCGCGCCCTGCGCCATGTCGAAGCCGAGCACCCGGTCGTCCCGGGTGCCGACCACCAGGGACGAGCCGAGCACCACCGGCGCGCCGAGGATCTGATCGCCGGCGTACTGCTGCCACAAGCGTTCGCCGTTCGCCGGGTCGAGCGCGGAGAGTTGCCCGGCCACGCAGGCCAGGTACACGGCGGTCCCGGAGACCACCGGCTCGGACCACACCATCGATTCGGTGCGCGCGGTCCACAGCGCGACCCCGGTCTCGGTGCCCAGTGCCATGACCACGTTCTCCGTGGTCGTGCAGTACGCGACGTCGTCGAAGACCTGAAGGGTGGTCACCCGCCCCTCCACCGCACGCCGCCACCGGGTCTTGGGCTGGGTCCGGCCGTGGTCGGCGAACCGGGCGAAGGCGACGCCGGCCGAGGTCACCGTCGCCGCGGTGAGCGCGAACCCGCCCGCGATCAGCAACCGGCGTCGGGTCAGCCCGCGCCCGGTCGGCGGATCCTCGGCGCGGGCCGCCTGCGGCGTGTCGGCGGCCTCCTCGGTCAGGGCGGCGGGCGGCATCAGTACCACCGGTCGCGGGGTCAACACCCGATCGACCTCCACGGCGGTCGGGCGCTGTCCGGGATCGGGATCGAGACAGCGCCGGAGCAGCGGGCTCAACTCGCAGGAGGGCGAGCCGCCGCCGGCGAGGGTGATCAGCGTGCCGAACGCGTACACGTCCTCCGAGGGGTCGCCGCCGTCGTCCGCGTCCGTGCGCCCGGCGAAACCGGTCACCCGCGGTCCGTACGGGGTGATCAGCACCTGGTCCGGGCCCAGTCGGCCGTGCACGAGTCCGATCGCGTGCACCCGGGCCAGGGCGTCGGCGATTCCCGCCGCGACCTCGCGCAGCGGCCCCTCCGCAAGCGGACCGTCGTGGTCGAGCACCTCACCGAGCGTCCGCACTCCGGGCATCGCCCACGCCCTTCCGGGACCTGTCGACGTGCTTGCTGGAGAGCAGAGTAGGACCTGGGCGGCGGCACGGATAGAGCCCGGAAATACGATCCGGAAACGGTTCTGCGGCGCGATACGGGAGGGATGTCCGAGGCGCCCGGGACGGCTTCGACGGCGCCCGAACACGGCTTCGGCACCGCTCCGAATTCGGTTCCGCACGGCGCCGAACCCGGCTCCGGACCGGGCGCGCGACCGGATCCGAGCAAAAGACGCGACCGGATCCGAGCAAAAGAAAAGGAGGCGCCCGGCCAAAGGCGCCTCCTTCGCGAACCGCACAGCGTTTCGCGAGCAGGACGATCATAACCCGGCCGCGACCCGGGCCCGGACACGGCCGCCCGCGTCCGCCGGCTTCCGGCGGGGCGCTCAGTACCGGGCCGAGGCGAGCGCGTCCTCCCACACCCGATGCCAGTGTGCGACCGCCGACTCGCCCATGCCCGCGACCATGCTCGGCAGGCCCGCGTCGAAGCCGCGCTGACAGGACTCGGCGCCGGGGAAGTCCTCGGTGACCAGCACCCGCTTGTTGGTTTCGTGGTTGGCCCGGGCCGTGGCGATGCTGCTCTCCTCCAGCGGCTCCCAGGTGCCCTCGGTCATGTGCACGACCGAGCGGTTGGGCCGGTCGCCCGGATAGATCCGCAACATCGTGGTGCTCAGCGGGCTCTCGATCAACACGGTGGACGGCAGTACGGTCTGCACGTTGACCATCGGCAGCCGCGCGGGCCAGGACTCCTCCGGCACGTCGGCGAGTTGCTCGAATCCCACGATCGGGACGGCGAATCGGGTGTGCGGGCCCCACGTGTCGACGATGCCGTGGTTGAGCACGATGCCGTTGATCGTCGCGGTGTGCAGGAACGGTACGTGGTACGCCTCGACGTTGATGTCGACCGAGAGCTTCCAGTTGCAGTCCAGGTCGAACCGTTCGCTGACCACCGCGCGGGTGCGCTGGTACGGGAAGCCCGCGTACGCGTCCTCGAGTTCGTCCAGCGCGCCCGCGACCTCGACGTCCGGACGCAATCCGACCACGACCAGTCCGGCGGACAACGCGACCGGCAGCGGACGCAGGCCGAACTTCGCCGGGTCGATGCCCGGGAATTGCGGACGCGAGGGCAGCCCGGTCAGTTCGCCGTCGTTGCCGAAGGTCCACCCGTGATACCCGCAGCGAAACCGTTGCGCGCTGCCGCACCCGGTGCCGGTCAGGCCCTCGGTCTCCGGGACGTCCCGGCTGACCCGCATGCCCCGATGGGTGCACGCGTCCAGGAACGCGTGCAGTTCGCCGTCCCGGTCCCGGGTCACCAGAACCGGTACGCCGTCCACGTCGCGCGCGATGAAGTCACCCGGCTCGGCCACCTCGCCGGCCCACCCGATCACCTGCGGAGTGCGGCGGAACAACACCTCGCGCTCTCGGGCGTGCCGGCTCGGATCGGTGAAGCACGAGCCGTCCAGGACGGCGGGCGCCGCGCCCAGGTCGAGCGTGCGGTTGTTGATGTGCTCGATGATGCGTCGCCCGGTGGCGACCACGTCCTGGTGCTTCAAGGAGTGACTCCGATGTCTGGGAGATGTCCGCGATGGGGAGATCAAGTACTCCGACCACGTCTCTGTTACACCGTTACATTGTTGGCCGGGGTCGATACCCCGTCAATGACTCGCGGGTCGATGTGGTCTCATCAGTGGGCAATCGCACGTGGAGGTCAGCACCATGCCCGGCCGGGTCGAGAACGTTGGCTATGACATCGCGGGCATGACCCTGTCGGGTCTGCTCGCCCGCCCCGAACCCGGCGTCCGCCCGCGCGGGCTGCTGCTCGCGCTCCACGGCGGCGGGTCGCGCGCGGCCTACTGGCACCGCGACGGCGCGGCCGAGGACTCGCTGCTCGTGCCGGCCGCGGCGCTCGGCTGGACGGTCCTGGCCGTCGACCGACCCGGCTATGGCGCATCCGTGGGCCTGGCCCGGGAGCGGCAGGGGTTGGACGCGCAGGTGGACGTGTTGTTCGCACTGCTCGACGAACTCGGCGAGGCTCCGGTCGGCGCCGAGCCGGACGGGTCGGGTCCGATGCCGGTGTTCCTCGCCGCGCACTCGATGGGCGCACTCGTGGCGCTGCGAATGGCGGCCGACAAGCGCGGCCGGGACCTGCTCGGGCTCGCGGTCGGCGGCGCACCGCTGCGGTACACCCCCGAGCGGCTGGCCGAGTTCGCCACGGTCCCCACCGACGGCGCGTTCGTGCCGTCGGCGGGCGGCAGTACGCCGGACACCTTCTTCGGGCCGCCCGGGTCCTACGATCCGGCGCTGCTCACCCGGGCCGGTCGGGTGGCGGCCCCGGTGCCGATGGCCGAGTTCGTCGATGTGCGGGAGAGCCCGTACACGCTGCCCGGCGTGCTGGCGCGGGTGGTGCCACCCGTGCACTGGACCGTGGCCGAGTTCGAGCGGTCCCAGCCGGCGGGTCCCGAAGTGCCGGCCGAGGCACGCGAGTTGCTGGTCGGCGCGCGGTGGGTGGAGACCCATACCCAACGCGGCGTCGGGCACAACATCAGCCTGCACCACGCCGCGCGCGCCTATCACCTGCGAGTGCTGGCCTTCGCCGAGGAATGCCGGCTCGTCCGAGCCGCCGACCCCGGCCCGGACAGCAGCGACCCCGCCGACGCCGGCCTCGCCGACGCGGGCCCGGCGGAGGCCGGCCCGTCCGACGGCTGACGACTGACGGCCGGTGGTCGCCGGTGCGCGGGAGCTCGGGCGCCCGGTGCTCAGGCGCCCGGTGCTCTGGTGCGCGCTGTTCGGGGGGTAGCGTTCGGGCGCCCGGTGTTCGGCTGCGGTCGCCGGTCACACGGCGTCGGTTGCCCGGAGCCGGAGTCGATCACGGGGGGCCCGACACAAGGTGTCCGGCAGGGTGAACCACACCACCTTGCCCGGCGGGAGGCGGTCGGCACCCCACGCGTGCGCCAGGCCGTCGATCATCCGCAGGCCCCGGCCGGACTCCTCGTCCCACTCGCCGACCCGGGCGACCGGCATGCGCGGCGACGAGTCGCGCACCTCCACCCGCAGTACGTCGCCGTCGTGCAACAGGGTCAGTGCGTGCCAGGCCCCGGGCCCGACGTGGACGAGGACGTTCGTCAGCAGTTCGGTCAGCAGCACCTCCGCGACATCGACCAACTCGGCCAGGCCCCAGTCGTGCAGGACCTTGCCGGTGGTCCGGCGGACTCGGCCGACCCCCAGGGTCGAGGCGGCGAGCTGAACGCAATAGTGACGGACGTCCTCCGCCATCACCGGCATGTCGACCTCCGGACGTGCGGCAGGGGGTCGCGCGGTCCGAGGCATGCACCCAGGGCGACCCGTGGACAACAGTAAGTCATGACCGACGTGGAGCGTGTCGGGCCGTGAATGAGTGTGCAACTCCCACTCTTGGATCGACGGGAAGTTTCCGGTAGTAACCACACTTCCACCCGCAGTAGGGCACACTGTCCCCCGATCGGACGCGCCGACGTTCCGGTTCGGTGCGAAAACAGCGTGTAAGTGGAGGTGCGGCGTGGCCATGGCGCCCAATCCGACCGTCCGGCAGCGCAGGCTCGGGACCGAGCTGCGCCGGTTGCGCGAAGCGCGCCAACTGAGCCTCGAAGATGTCGCCGTGCGCCTGGAGTGTTCGGACTCCAAGGTCAGCCGGATCGAATTGGGCCGCAGCGGTGTGCGACCGGTGGACCTGCGGATTCTGTTGGACCTGTACCGGGTCGAGGACGAGCAGGAGCGGGACTCGCTGCTCACCCTGGCGCGCGAGGCCAAGAAGCGCGGTTGGTGGCACAGCTATTCGTCGATCCTGCCCAGCTCCTACGCCGAACTGCTCAGCCTGGAGGCCGAGGCCTCGGGCATGCGCGGATTCGAACTCTCGCTCATTCCGGGGCTGTTGCAGACGCCGGACTACGTCCGGGCGGTGATCGCCGCGGTCCGTGAGGACATGTCCGCCGAGCAGGTGGACATGCTGGTCCGGGTCCGGCAGGAGCGGCAGGCGGTGCTGGATCGGGTCGGACCGCACGGCGAGGCCACGTTCCGGCTCACCGTGGTGATCTCGGAGTCCGTGCTGCGCACCGTGGTGGGCGGCCGGGAAACGATGCGGGCCCAGTTGGAGCACCTGATGGCCGCCGCGGCCCGGCCGCACGTGCGCCTGCAGATCCTCCCGTTCTCGGCGGGCGCACATCCCGCGATCGAGGGTTCATTCGCGATCATCGGATTCCCCGCGCTTTCCGATCTGGATGTGGTCGTACTCGACACGCATACGAGTAGCCTCTATCTGGAGGAGCCCGAACACGTCAGTGTCTATGAGCGTTTGTTTGAGGACATCCGCGCTTCGGCGCTGTCGTACGGTGAATCCTTGTCCATGATCGAGCTCGCAGCGAAGGAATTGTCTTGAGCAACACAAACCCGGGTGCGCATTTCCGATTCGATTCCCCGAGTATCACCGCAGATTCCCTCGAAGATCTCAAAGTTGCAGGTCACAGCGCTTTCGTCGGCCACGCTTGGCGGCGGAGCACATACAGTGGCGCCACCAGCAATTGCGTCGAGACGGCCCCCGTCGCGAGCGCGGTCCTGGTGCGCGACTCGAAAGTTGCCGCCGGTCCGGTGCTCCACCTGGAAGCCGATGCGTGGCAGACCTTTATCGGTGGGATCGGCGCCTGAGTCGCGTCCGTTCCGATACCGAACGGTTGATTGTTCGCGCTCCTCACTCCCAAGAGTGGGAAGTAATCCCACGAAAGAGTGAATTCTCCCGATGATCGTCCCGGGTTCCCGTGCCCCGGGGCGCTCCCAAGGCGCAAGTCTCTGTCGCCAACCCCCTACTTCACTCCGTGCGCTGCTGCGGCCCGCTCCGGCAGCGCATCGGGGTGGAAGAGTGGTGGGGTGCAAATCTCGGTGCTTGGCCCGCTCCAAGCGTGGGACGACGACGGTCGATCCGTGACGATCGGCGGCGCGCGACTGCGTGCGCTGCTGATCCGGCTTGTCCTGGACCCCGGCAGGCCGGTCTCCGCGGACCGGCTGATCGCGGCCGTGTGGGGCGACGAGCCGCCCACGGGGGCGGGCAACGCGTTGCAATCGTTGATCTCCCGACTGCGCCGGCAACTGCCCGTCGAACTCGACTCGGGACCGGCCGGCTACGTGCTGCGTGTCCGGCCCGAGGATGTGGACGCGCACATGTTCGGCACGCTCGCGGTCCGTGGCCGCCGGCAGCTGGGCGAGCGCGACCCGGCGGGCGCCGCCGAGACCCTGGGCCGTGCGCTCGCGCTGTGGCGGGGTCCGGCGCTGGCCGACGCCGCCGATGCCTCGTTCGCGATCGGTCCCGCCGCCCGGCTGGCCGAGCAGCGACTCGGCGCGATCGAGGACCGGGCCCAGGCCCAGCTGACGCTGGGGCACAGCCGGGGTCTGGCCGCCGAGCTGGAACAACTGACCCGGGAGTACCCGCTGCGCGAGCGGCTGTACGGACTGCTGATCCGCACGCTGCACGAAGAGGGCCGCCGGGCCGATGCGCTGACGCTGTATCAGGACCTGCGCGAGCGGCTCGCGGACGAATTGGGCATCGACCCCTCGCCGGACCTGGAGGCCGCCTACCTCGCGGTGCTGCGCGGCGGCGACCCCCGCCCGGCGGTGGCGGACGCGCCCGCCGTGTCGGCCGCGCCACCGGCCGGCCGGGCCTCGGGCGCCACCCGCCCGGCGCCGGGCAATCTGCCCGCCCGGCTGACCACCTTCGTCGGACGCGAGGACGAGGTGGTCCGGGTCGACCGGCTGCTCGCCGAGTCGCGTCTGGTCACCGTGGTGGGCCCGGGCGGTGCGGGCAAGACCCGACTGAGCATCGAGGCCGGCGCCCGGATCGCGGCTCGCGGCGAGGGCGTGGACGGCGGCGTCTGGTTCGTCGAACTCGCCCCAGTGCTGGACCCGTTGGACGTCCCGCAGGCGGTGCTGTCGGCGCTCGGCCGACGTGAGGTGGGTCTGCTCGACACGCACGTGCCCGGCTCCGGTCGCGACGTCGTCGAGCGGGTCGTGGAACTGCTCGCCGGTCGAGCCAGCGTGCTGATCCTGGACAACTGCGAGCACCTGATCGCCGCCGCGGCGACCTTCGCCGGCCGACTGCTCGCCCGCACGCCCACCCTGCGCATCCTGACCACGAGCCGCGAACCGCTGGGCATCGACGGCGAGATGTTGTGCCCGCTGGGCCCGCTCGCGCTGCCGCCGGTGGGCGTCGACGCGGCCGAGGGCATGGCCTACGCGTCGGTGCGGTTGTTCGCCGACCGGGCCCGCGCGGTCCGCCCGGGCCTGGTGATCGACACCGACACGATCGGTGCGGTCGCCGAGATCTGCCGGCGCCTGGACGGACAACCGCTCGCCATCGAACTCGCCGCCGCCCGCACCCGCTCGCTCACCCCCACCCAGATCGCCTGTCGGCTGGACGACCGGTTCCGGCTCTTGACCGGCGGGAGCCGGACCGCGCTGCCCCGGCACCAGACGCTGCGCGCGGTCGTGGAATGGAGCTGGGACCTGCTGGAGAAACGCGAACGCGTCGCACTGCGCCGACTGTCGGTGTTCGCCGGCGGCACCACGCTCGAAGCCGCCGAGGTGGTGCTGCCGGGCACGGACTTCGCCGCGGCCGACGTGCTCGACCTGCTCGCCGGGCTGGTGGACAAGTCGCTGGTGGACGTGATCGGCACCACCGAGACCCGCTACCGGCTGCTGGAGACCATCCAGGCGTACGCGAGCGAGCGACTGGTGGACGCGGGGGAGGTGGCCGCGATCGCGGCCCGGCACGCGCAGTGGTTCACCCGCTACGCCGAGGAGGCCGACGCCCGACTGCGCGGGCACGAACAGATCGACGCGCTCAACCGAATCGCCGCCGAGCACGACAACCTCGCGGTCGTGCTGCGCTACGCGATCGACCACCAGGACGCGGACCTGGCGACCCGGCTGATCGAGGCGCTGTCCTGGTTCTGGGCGATGCGTGGCAATCACGGCGAGGCGCACGCGTGGGGCCACGAGGGGCTCGCGGTGCCCGGACCCGCGCCGCAGGGCAAGCGCGCCGGCGCGCTCGCGTTCCATGCGTTGCACGCCTTCTCGGTCGGCGAACGATGGGACGCGGTCCGCGCCTACGCCGGGGCCCGACTGATCATCCGGCGACAGGGCGTGGACCTGCCACCGGCGTTGCCGGTCTTCGTCGACATGCTGGCCGCGGTGATGCGCGGGGACGATCCGGCGCTGGGCCGGGCGCTGAACGAGGCCGACGCGCTCGGCGACGAGTGGACCCAGGCGATGGCCCGGCTGATGCGTGGGCACTTCGCGGTCAACCTCGGCCGCCCGGACGACGCGGTTTCCTTCCTGACCGACGCCCGGGACCGATTTGCCGCCATGGGGGACCGCTGGGGGCGCGCGTCCGCGATCTCGGGCCTGGCCGAACTGCTGATGTACACCTCCGAGTTCGACGGAGCCTTGGCCGCCGTGGACGACGCGCTGGAACTGTTGCGCGAGCTCCAGGCCGAGGACGAGATCCCGCAACTCCTGATCCGCCGGGGGATGATCCACGCGCGGTCGGGCGACATCGACCTCGCGCGTCAGGTGATGACCGATCTCAACGAGCGCACCGAGGCCCACGCGACGCCGATGTTGCAGTTGTTCGGTGAGCTCGGGCTGGGCGAACTGGCGCGCTTCGTAGGTGATTTCGAGGAGGCCGAACACCGCTACCAGCTCGCCTTCGCGGAGTTGCCGAACGCTCGGCTGCTCCCCCCGCAGCTGACCGGCAGTCTGTACATCGGTCGCGCGCACGTCGCATGCGGGCGTGGTGACCTGACGGCGGCTCGCTCCTTCCTCGAGGCCGCGGTCCCGCACGCGTTGCAGGGCAGGGACATGCCGGTGCTCGGCTCGTGTGTCGAGGGGTTCGCGGCGCTGGCCCTGGCGGGCGGCGATGTCGAACGCGCGGCGATGCTGCTCGGTGCGGCGCAGGTGGTACGCGGCCATCCCGATCTCAGTGACATCGATGCGGACCGGGTTCGGCGCGCCCTCGAGGCCGGCATGGGGGCCGAGGAATTCGCCCGAGCCATGGCGATCGGCTCGGCGCTGGAGATTGTCGAGGTGATCGCGCTGATCGAGCCCGAACCGCCCGCCGCCCCGACACCGTGAGGTGCCGGGGCGGTCCGGGTGCGGCAAGGGCGGGCGGACCGATGGCCGCCCGACCGGGGCGGGCATCGGACCGATGCCCGCCCGACCGGGGCGGGCATCGGGTGTCAGACCCGGCGGTTGTACTGCCGCACCGTCAGCGGGATGAACACCAGCATCAGGCCGAATGCCCAGATCACCGCCACCATCGCGTGATGGGCCACCGGCCCGCCGGTGAGCAACCCGCGCGTGGCGTTGGTCACCTCGGTGATCGGGTTGACCTTGACCCACGCCTGCAGCCAACCCGGCAACGTCGAGGTCTTGGCGAACAGGTTCGAGCCGAAGGTCAGCGGAAACATCATCAGGAACGAGACGCCCTGCACGCTGCGCGGCTGCTTCATGGTCACCCCGAGCAGCGCCACGACCCAGCAGAAGGCGAACGCGAACAGCAGGACCAGGCCGACCGCGGCGACCACCGCGAACACGTTGGTCTGGAACCGGAAGCCGATGATCGTGCCGAACACGAACACCGACACGACGGCCACGAGGAAGCGCAACACATCCCCGAGCACGGTGCCCGCAAGCGGTGCGATCCGCGAGATCGGCAGGCTGCGGAAGCGGTCGAACACACCCGTGGACATGTCGGTGCACAGCCCGACGCCGGTGCCCACCGAGGCGAACACCACGGTCTGCACCAGCACGCCCGGGAGTATGAACTGCAGATAGTCGTGCGTGCTGCCCTCGATCGCGCCGCCGAACAGGTATACGAACATCACCAGGAACAGGATCGGCTGAAGAGTCAGATCGATCAGTTGTTCGCTCTGCTTCTTCAACTTCACCAGGCTGCGCCAGGTGAGGGTGAGCGTGTGCCGCACCACCGCGCTCGCATCGTTCCTGTGCGGCACGTGGGCGGTCCGGTCGGGCTTGTGCGCGGAGGCGTCTTCGGTGGGACGAACGGTGGTGGTGGTCATCGGGAGGCTCCTAGGACGAGGTCCATGTGGGAGATGGTCAACAGGAGGACGGCGAGCAGTGGCAGCACCCGGGTGCCGTACAGATCCGGGAGATTGTTCATGCCGCCTTCCCCTGCTCGGCCGACCCGTCGTCCTGTTCGGTCGAGTCCTGGCTGCGGTGCCCGGTGACGGTCATGAACACCTCGTCCAGGCTGGGCAGCCGCAGCGCGAACTCGGTGACCCGGATGCCCGCCTCGTCGAGCCGGCGGACCACCACCGGCAACAGGTCCTCGTCGGAGACGGCCACCGTGACCTGACCGCGCTCGCTCTCCAGGACCGGCTCCCGGCCGGTGAGTTCGCGCAGCAACGCGACCACGTCGGCCAGTCGGGCCGGGTCGGCCGGGCGGACCTCCAGGCTCTGGCCGCCGACCTGGGCCTTGAGCTGGTCCGAGGTGCCGCTTGCGATCACCCGGCCGTGGTCGATCACCACGATGTCGCTCGCCAAGTGATCGGCCTCGTCCAGATACTGCGTGGTCAGCAGCACGGTCACCCCCTCGTCGCGAACCAGCTCGCGCAACATCTGCCACACGTCGCCGCGACTGCGCGGGTCGAGTCCGGTGGTCGGCTCGTCCAGGTAGAGGAACGCGGGTCGCCCGACCAGCGAGGCGGCCAGGTCGAGCCGACGACGCATACCGCCCGAATAGGTGTCCGGAGTGCGACCGCCGGCCTCGGTCAGATCGAAGCGGGCGAGCAGCTCGCGGGCCCGCGCCTTCGCCTCGCCGCGGGACATGTTCAACAACCGGCCGAGCAGCAGCAGGTTCTCGAAACCGGTCATCTCCTCGTCCACCGACGCGTACTGCCCGGTCAACCCGATCAGCCCGCGCACCTCGTGCGCCTGCCGGACCGTGTCGAACCCGCCGACCCGGGCGATGCCCGCGTCCGGCGTGATCAGCGTGGCCAGTGCGCGGACCATGGTCGTCTTGCCCGCGCCGTTGGGGCCCAGCAGGCCCAGCACGGTTCCGGTCTCGGCCCGTAGGTCGACCCCGGCCAACGCGGTGGTGGTGCCGTACCGCTTGACCAGGCCCTCGGTCTCGATCGCGTAAGTCATCGGGTCGCTCCCCGTTGGGTGTTCGTCTTCGGTGTGCGACGTGTGTTCGCCGTCCGTTGCACACCAGCTTCGACCCGCCCGCTGATATCGCGCGCACACTTGGCCGGCACCGCCGGCACCGAACTGACACGGTGCCGCGACCGACCCGGGCCCAAGCAGCGGTAATGTCCTGGCCCTGAGGGTCCTTGCGGGGAGAACGAGGGAAGACCATCGGGAGCCGCCACACGCTCGCGATAACTTCGGGGTGGGGCCGTTCACCGGGCACATCGACGGTCGGCGGACGTGGTGTCGGGCGACCGGCAAGGGGCACACGCGACAGTGGGGGAGGCAGAGCGTTGGCGGCAGCCGTTCCGATTTCGCAGGCACCGGGCCCGGGAGTGCCCGCACGGGGCACGGGCCGTTCGAACGGGCTGTTCCGACCCCGGAACATATCCGTGCGCCGACTCGTCCGGGCCGGCAACACCACCCCCGGCCTGATGCTCACCACCGGCGTGGCGCTGGTGCTGATCAGTTTGCTGGCCGGCCTGCTCGCGGTGTTCGCGGTGGGAGAGCGTGCGGACGCGGCCAAGGCGGTGGCCACCGGCAGTGAACCGCTCGGCGTCAAGACCCAGGAGATCTACCGGGCCCTCGCCGACGCCGACGCGACCGCCGCGGCCGGGCTGCTCGAAGGCGGAGTCGAGTCGGCGGACGTGCGACAGCGCTACCAGCAGGCGATCGAGACCGCGTCGAGCACGCTGATCCAGGCGGCCTCCGCGGGCGCCTCCGGCAAGGTGGCCGAACAACTCGCCGTGATCGGCGTGCAACTACCCGAATACGCCCGCCTGGTCGAGCGCGCCCGCGCCGAGACCCGCCAGGGCAACACGGTCGGCGCCGCCTACCTGCGCTCCGCTTCCAAGAACGTGATGCGCGCCAAGATCCTGCCCGCCGCGACCGCGCTGCACGAGATGGCCGAGAAGCGCCTGAGCGGCGACCACCGCGACGCCACCTCGACCCCGTGGGTGCCGCTGAGCCTGCTCCTGATCAGTGTGGTGTCCTTCGGTGGCGCCCTGTGGTTCTTCGCGCGGCGCACGCACCGCCGGGTCAACATCGGCCTGGCCATCGCCGGCCTGGCCACCCTGGTGTCCATCGGCTGGTTGTGGGTGGGCACCGACTCCTCGCGCACCGACCTCGACCGCAGCCGCAGCGACGGCTGGGGACCGGTCGAGACGCTTGCCCAGGCCCGCTTCTTGACCCTGCAGGCACACGGCGACGAGAGCCTGACCCTGGTCATGCGCGGCAGCGACAACGGTCAGTACCAGAACGACTTCAACGACGTGTGGGGCCGGCTGGTCGGCGTCCCGGCCCGCGACGGTCACCCCGCGGTGGTCGGCATGCTGGCCCGAGCCGAGCAGGTCACCTCCTCGGACCCGACCACGCTGGCCAAGGTCAAGGCCGCGCAGGCCGCCGCCCGCGACTGGGAGAAGGCCCACAAGGACGTCGTCGATCTCTACGAGGACGGCAAGTTCGAGCAGGCCGTCGCCTTGGTGACCAAGGCCGATGGTGCCTCGCGGGTGGCCTTCACCCGAATCGACGAGGCGTTGCACGCTGCGGTCGCCGAGGATCAGAAGGACTTCGAGGATTCGGTGCGCGCCGGCCGACAGGGGCTCGACAACCTCGACATCGGCCTGGGTGTCCTGGCGCTGATCGCCGCCGCCGCGACCGTGGACGGCGTCCGTCGTGAGGTCGGGAGGTACAACCGGCCATGACCATCCGCATCGCGTTGCCCACGGCGGTGTGCGCCCTTGCCCTGACCGTCGCCGGCTGCGGCGCCGGAGTGGACGAGCGGAGCAACCGGCAAGCGGCCGAACCCGCCGCCGCGCCGCAGGCGCCGCGGGCAACCCCCGGCCCCGATTCGTCCTGCCCCAACGTCACCGCCAGCCTGCGCCCGAGCGGCGCCCTGCCCGCGCCGACCGCGTTGCCCACCGGCAGCACCATGGACATGCTGCGCAAACGCGGCTTCCTGATCGCCGGCATCGACCAGAGCAGCTTCCCGTTCGGCTTCGTGGACCCGCAGACCAACGTGCTCCGCGGCTTCGACATCGACCTGCTGCGCGAGGTGGCGAAGGCGATCTTCGGCGACGCCGGCCCGACCCGGATCCAGTTCCGGGTCGTGCGCAACGAGGACCGCGCGATCGCCGTCGCGCGCGGTGACGTGGACATCATCGCGGAGACCATGACGATCAACTGTCAGCGCCGGCAGAGTGTGGAGTTCTCCTCGGTCTACTTCACGGCCGGCCAGCGGCTGTTGGTGCAAAAGGACGGCGTCGCCGACCGCGCCGACTACGCCGGGGGGCTGGCGGCGCTGCCGCGCGACATGCGGGTGTGCTCGGTGCCCGGCTCCACCTCGATCGGCCTGCTGCGCGCCGATGCGCCGCAGACGAAGGTGGTCGAGAGCGACACGTGGGCGGGCTGCCTGGTGCTGCTGCAACAGGGCCAAGCGGACGCGATCACCACCGACGACACGATCCTGGCCGGCCTGCAGGCACAGGATCACGTCTTCACCGTCGTGGTCGGGGGCAACCTCACGCTGGAGCCGTACGGCATGGCGATTGCCAAGGACCGTGCCGACTTCGTCCGGTTCGTCAACGCGGTGCTGGAGCGGCTGCGCCAGAACGGCCGGTGGAAGGAGCTGTACAAGGAGTACCTGGGCACCTCCTTGTCGCCCGAAGTGCCCGAACCGCCCGCGGCCCAATACCGGGACAGCGCGTGAACCGAGCCCCCCGCATGCTCGGCCGCGACGAGATCGACGAGCTGACGACTCGTCACGAATCCGAGTACGACGGCATCACCGCCGGACTGATGGAGTTGGAGAACCACCCGGGCCGGCAGCTCCTGGAAGGCGGCACGCTGACCGGGCGCACCGCCGAGCAGTGGGAGAGCGGCCGGCGGGCGATCTCCCTGCTGTGGGGACACCGCGAGGCGTACGGCGCGGTCCTGGACCGGGTGCGCGCGCTGCGCGGGCGGCGGAGCAAGCCGCAGCGGCCCGAACTGGAGGAGCTCTCCTTCCTGCTGCTCGGACAGTCCGCCGAACTGGCCGCGCGCGACGTGCCGATCGGCCAACGCGGGCTGACCGATCCGGCGATGCACGTGCACCGGATGAGCCTGGCCGAGCTGGTCGCGGACATGGCGCCGGCGTGGAGCGAGGTGACCGCGCTCGTCGAGGCCGCCGACGCGGTGTGGACACGCCTGGTGCCCACGCTGGACCGGGTGGACGCGGGCATCGCCGTCGCCGAGGCCCGGATCGCCGAACTCGGCGGCCCGGACGCGGTGCCCGAGCAGACCGCCGCGCTGGACCGGATCCGCCGCGGGCTGGAAACGGCCCGGACCCTGGTGGCGGGCGATCCGCTCGCGCTGACCGCCGGGGATGAGCGCCGGATCGGCACCGTGGACGTCCCTGCCGTCGAGGCGGAGCTGAGCCGGGTCACCGACGCGGTGCGGCACCTGCTCATCGTCCGAGGCCGCTTCGACGAGCGCATCCGCCGACTCTTGGCAGCGCTGGACGAGTTGGCCTACCAGGAGGGCGACACCATCCGACGGCGCGCACACGTCCTGGGTCGGATCAGCGACAAGAGGGTGCCCGAAGTGCCGCTCCGGGCGGCCACGCTGCGGGAACGATCGGGCGCGGTCACCGTGCTCGGCGGCGAGGGCGACTGGGTGCGCGTCTCGCGCGAGCTGAGCACTCTGGAAAACGACGTCCAGGGCGCCCGGGACCGACTGGCGGCCACGCGCGCCCACATCGAGGCGCCGCTCGCCCGGCGCGACGAACTGCGCGGCCTGGTGCAGTCCTACCGGGCGATGGCCGCCCGCGGCGGACACGGCGAGGAAGCCGTGTTGGAGTCGCTGTACAGCCACGCCAAGGAGTTGTTGTGGCGAGCACCGTGTGAACTCGAAGTGGCGGTACGGGTGGTGACCCGCTATCAGGAGGCGGTGATCGCCGCGCACCGCAAGGATCGTCCGGACGACAAGGGGGAACAGAGATGACCAAGTGCAATCGTCCGCCTTGCCCGGGCGAGATCGACGACGGGTACTGCACCGAATGCGGCCAGGAACCGCTCGGCGCCGGCGCGGCGGTGCCGGCCGCACGCGCACCCGAGCCGCAGCGGAGCGGCCGATCCGGCGTGTCCGGGACGGCGGGCACCGCGGGCTCCTCGTCCGCACGCAGCGCCTCCGGGCGCAGCTCGCGCCGCTCCGGCAGCACCGGCACCAGCCGGCGACTGGGCGGCGGTCTGGTCGAGATGCCGAACGTGCCGCGCCGCAACCCGGAGACCGCGCTCGCCCGCAACCCGGTGATCCCCGAGGAGAAGCGCTTCTGCCGCAAGTGCGATCAGCCGGTCGGACGCGGTCGCGGCGGCCGACCCGGCGTCGCGAACGGATTCTGCCCGCGCGACCGTACGCCGTTCTCGTTCGCGCCCAAGCTTCAGCGCGACGACATGGTCGGTCAGTACCGGATCATCGGCTGCCTCGCCCGCGGCGGGTTCGGCTGGGTCTACCTCGCGCAGGACACCGCCGCGCACAACATGTGGGTCGTGCTCAAGGGCCTGCTCGGCAGCGACGACGCCGACTCGCGCGCCGCGGCCCTGGCCGAGCAGCGCATCCTCACCCAGATC
Organism: Embleya sp. NPDC005575; assembly: GCF_040605455.1. NCBI lineage: Bacteria > Bacillati > Actinomycetota > Actinomycetes > Kitasatosporales > Streptomycetaceae > Embleya > Embleya sp. NPDC005575. The sequence goes on from NZ_JBEXCV010000024.1 coordinate 41,206, forward strand.
CAGCACGCCAACATCGTGCACATCCAGACCGTCGTGCAGCACCCGGACCCGCTCACCGGCCAGGACGAGACCTACCTGGTGATGGAGTACGTCGGCGGTCTGTCGTTGATGGACCGGCTCAAGTCGATGCGCGAGAGCGATCCCAAGGCCGTGCTGCCCGTCGAGCAGGTGCTGGCCTACGCCATCGACATCCTGCCCGCCTTCGGCTACCTGCACCAACAGAACCTGGTCTACTGCGACTTCAAGCCGGACAACGTGATCCAGACCGAGGACCAGCTCAAGCTGATCGACCTCGGCGCAGTGACCGACCTGGCCCGGCCGGGCAAGTTCACCTACGGCACGGTCGGCTACCAGGCACCCGAGATCGAGACCGTGCGGGCCGAACCGTCGGTGGAATCGGACCTGTTCACGATCGGCCGCACGATGGCGGTGCTCAGCTTCTACTTCGCCGGCTACACCCGCAAGTACAAGGCCGCCCTGCCGCCCGCGTCCGAGGTGCCGCTGTTCACCGAATTCGAGTCGTACCACCGGCTGTTGCTGCGCGCCACGCACCCCGACCCGGAGCAGCGGTTCGCCTCCGCGGCGGACATGGCCGAACAGTGCGTCGCGGTGCTGCGCGAAGTGGTGGCGATCCGCTCCGGCGAGCCGCGACCGGGCGTGTCCGGCCTGTTCGGCCCGGAGACCCGGGTCGTGCACGCGGAGGTGGCCGCGCGCAACACCGAACCCGGCCTGCTGGCGCCCGCGCCCGACCCGGCGGTGATCGCCGGCGCGCTGCCGGTACCCCGGGTGGACGCAGCCGACCCGGCCGCGAACCTGTTGGCCACCGTCGCCACCACCGACCCCGACGAACTGCTCTCCGCGCTCACCGCCGCCGGCATCTCCTCGCCGGAAGGCACGCTGCGGATGGTCCGGATGTGCATCGAACAGGGCGACGTGGTGCGCGCCCGGGCGTTCCTCGCCGACCTCGACGCCGACGACTGGCGGCTGCCCTGGTTCGAGGGCCTGGCCGCGCTGTCGGAGCACGACCTCACGCGCGCCCACGAGTGCTTCGACGGGGTGCGCGGCGCGCTGCCCGGCGAGCCCGCGCCGCGGATCGCGCTCGGCGCGTGCCGCGAGTTGATGGGTCGGCACGACGAGGCCGCCGGCGAGTATCGCGGCGTCTGGGCCACCGACCGCGCCTACGTCGCGGCGGCCTTCGGGCTGGCGCGGTGCCAACTGGCCACCGGCGACCGGGCGGGCGCGGTGCGCACCCTGGAGACGGTGCCGGACACCTCGGCCAACCACGTCGCGGCGCAGACCGCGGCGCTGCGCACCCGGATCAGCGGCCGCGCCGCGGGCGAGGCGTTGGGCCCCGACCTGACCGCGGCCTCGGATCGGCTCGGCGCGCTGCGTCTGGAGGGCGAGGCGCACGATCGGCTCGCCGTCGAACTCCTGGAGACGGCGCTGGAGTGGGTCAAGGCGGGCGCGAAGGGTGGGAATTCGGGCGCCGGGGACGCGGGTGGAACCGCCAGGGTGCTCGGCAGCGAGTTGAAGGAAAAGCCTCTGCGGTTCGCCCTGGAAAAGTGTTACCGCGATCTGGCCCGGCACGTGACGACGCATGCGGAGCGCATCGCGCTCGTCGACCGGGCGAACGAGGTGCGACCGTGGACGTGGGTGTGATCAGAGTGGCTGGATATGGACGACTGGACGCGACCGGGCCCGGGGGCGTCCCGGACGGGGGCGAGGCCGCCCCGCCCGAGCCGCAGCCGGCCGTGAGCGCGGCGTGTCCGTCGTGTGGACTCGCCGGCGACGCGGACGACCGGTACTGCGAGTCCTGTGGCTACGACTTGGACATCCCGGTGCCTCCGGTGGCCGAACGGCCGCCGCCGCGGCGGGTGGTGGCGCCAAGTGGGCACGGGCCGGTGTGTTCCGCGTGCGGCACCGCGACGATCGGCTCGGACGGGTGGTGCGACGCGTGCGGGCGGCCGTTCAACCCGCGTGATCATGTCGAGAGCGACCTGGGCCTGGTGGCGATGGTCAGCAACCGGGGGTTGCGGCACCGTCGCAACGAGGACTCCGCCGCGCTGCGGGTGTTGCGGATGCCGGACGGGAGCGACCACGTGGTCGCGGTGGTGTGCGACGGGGTGTCCTCCTCGCCGCGTCCCGACGAGGCGTCCGCCATCGCGGCCGAGACCGCGTGCGCGACGATGGCCGCCACCCTGATCGAGGGGTGTGGGCCGGCCAAGGCCACCAGCGCCGGGGTCGCGGCCGCCGCGAGTGCGGTGGCCCGGATGCCCGGCGTCGAGGACGCGGGCAACGCGCCCGCGTGCACCCTGGTCTCGGCGATCATGACGCCCGGCGAGATCACCGTGGGCTGGGTCGGCGACAGCCGGGCCTACTGGCTGGCCGATCCGGACAGCGGGGCGGACGACCCCGCGGACGGCGACGACACGCTGCCCGGTGCGAGCACGCTGCCTCGTGGGGCGGTCGGCGAGCCGTCCGAGCCCGACGAGGAGCAGGACGCGATCCGGCGCACCCCCTCCGCGCTGCTGACCGAGGACGACTCCTGGGCGACCCGGATGATCGCGCTCGGCGCGATGACCGAAGCCGAGGCGTACGCGGATCGGCGCGCGCACGCGATCGTGTCCTGGCTGGGCGCCGACGCGGGAGAGGTGCGGCCCAGGGTGACCAGCCTGCGGCCGTCCGGCCCCGGGGCCCTGCTGCTGTGCAGCGACGGACTGTGGAACTACCTCTCGGTCGCGCCGACGCTGGCCGCGATGGTGCTGCCGGGCGCGCTCGACGAACCGTTGGCCGCCGCGCGCCTGCTCACCGGCTTCGCGCTCGACCACGGCGGTGCGGACAACATCACCGTCGCGCTGATCCCGTTCAACCCGCCCGGGGACCCGGTGCGCGGACCCGACCACGACTGACCCGGAAACAAAGGAGTCGGATTCATGTCAGGCGCCCCCGAATTCACCATCGAGGTCAACCAGAACCCCTACCTCCCGATGGGAGGTCACGAGGTGCACGCCGTCGCGCACATCCGGGCATCCGGAGTGCCGACCGGTGTACGCGGCAGCGCCCGCGGCGCCGAGGTGATCATGGTCGACAGCTCGGGTTCGATGGACTTCCCGTCCACCAAGCTCAAAGCCGCCAAGCAGGCCACCAAGGCCGCGATCGACACGCTGCGCGACGGCACGCTGTTCGCGGTGGTCTCCGGTACCGGCATGGCGTCGATGGTGTACCCGTTCGAGGAGGGCCTGGTCGCCGCCGACGAGCGCACCCGCAAGGAGGCCAAGCGCGAGGTGGACAAGCTCCGCGCGCGCGGCGGCACCGCGATGGGGCAGTGGCTGCTGATGGCCCGCCGCCTTCTGGAGCCGCACTCGGACGCGATCCGGCACGCGATCCTGCTCACCGACGGCAAGAACGAGAGCGAGCGCGAGCAGGACCTGGCCGAGGCGATCGCCTACTGCGAGGGCGTGTTCGTCTGCGACTGTCGGGGCATCGGCCTGGACTGGCGGGTGGACGAGGTGCGCAAGATCTCCACGGCGTTGCTCGGTGACATCGGCTTGGTAAGCGAACCGGCGGACCTGGTCGCCGACTTCACCAAGATGATGGAGAACGCGATGGGCAAGGCGGTGGCCGACGTGGCGCTGCGGGTGCGCACGATCAGCAACGCCCGGGTGAAGTACGTCAAGCAGACCTACCCGGTGATCGACGACCTGACCGCGCGGCGGACCGAGGTCGGGCCCAACGTCGGGGACTACCCGACCGGTTCGTGGGGCGGCGAGAGCAAGCACTACCACGTGTGCCTGGAGGTCGAGCCGGACGAGGTCAACCCGGGTGGCAAGCGCCGGCCGTGTCAGATCTCGGTGGTGCTCCCGGACGGCTCCGGCGGCCTGGAGTTGGCCAAGGCCGGCGTGTTCGCGCAGTGGACCGACGACGAGGAACTCTCCACCCGGATCAACCCGGAGGTGGCTCAGGTCACCGGCCGGGCGAAGCTGGCCGAGGCCGTCCAGGAGGGCCTGGAGCTCCGCCGGGGCGGGGACGAGATCGCCGCGACCGCACGGCTGGTCCAAGCCCTGCAACTGGCCAACGAGGCGGGCGACGAGCACACCGCGCGTCTGCTCGGCCGCGTGGTGGAGATCGAGGCGGACGGGACCAGCAGGTTGCGCAACAACGAGGAGGACCTGATGGTCATCGACATCGAGTCGCACAAGACGGCCCGGGTGGGCCCGCCGCGCGAGGGCTAGGTCCCGTCCGGGGCTGCGCGCGGCCCCGGTTCGGCGCACGCCTGGAGTTGGGTACGGGAAGAGGAAGGAGGTCCGCTCATGCTGATCTGTCCGGTCGGTCATCCGTCCACCGCCGCGGACTACTGCGACGAGTGTGGGCGCACGATGCCCGTTGCGGGGGATTCGCCCTACGACCCCGAGGGGCCCCCTCCCGGGGAGGCGCCGCCGAATCTCGGCGTGCTGACGTGTCGGTTCTGCGCGACCGAGTACACCCCGGAGGACCAGTTCTGCGAGGGCTGCGGGCACGAGAACCCGCAGGGGCAGTCGGGGGAGACGGAGGAGCCGCCGGTAGAGCTGCCGCCGGTGAAGCCGCCGCCCACGGAGGAGCCGGGCACGTCGTCGGTCGGCACGGTGTGGACGGCGCGTGTGGTGTCCGACCACGACTACTTCCTGCGGGTGCTCGAATGGGACGGCCCGGACGCGCACAGCATGCGCTTCCCGCACGAGCAGGAGCCGTGGACGCTGCAATTGACCGGCGAGTCGATGCGCATCGGCCGGCGCAACCCCAGCCCGAGTTCGGCCCCGCCGGAGATCCCGCTCGATGATCCGGGCGTCTCCCGTCGGCATGCGATGCTGCTGCGCTGCGGGGACGGCACGTGGGAGGTGATGGACCTGGGCTCGGCCAACGGGACCACCATCAACGCGGGTTACGACCGCGTCCGCCGCGACCCGGTGCACCTCAAGGATGGTGACCGGGTGCACGTGGGGGCCTGGACGACGTTGGAGATCCGACGCGTGGACGTGTGAGGCCGACCCCCGTTCCGACGGGCGCCGGTCGGGCCGACGGCCCAACCGGCGCCGGGGGGTCAGCCGACGGTGGCCACGCCCGGGGCCAGGGCGGCCAGAATCGGGCCCGGGTCGGCGGCGGCCTCGGCGGCGGTCAGCCGCGCGGTGACGCGTCCGGTGGACAGCACCGTCAGATGGTCTGCGATGCCTTGGACGAAGCCCAGTTGAGGGGCGGCGATCAGGATGGTCAGGCCCTCGTCGGCGAGGGTGGTGATCAGTGTGCGGATCTGCTCGGCGATCACCGGGGACAACCCCTCGGTCGGCTCGTCCAGCAGAACCAACCGCGGACCACCGAGCAGGGCCCGGGCGATCGCGAGCATCTGTTGTTCGCCGCCGGACAGTTGTGAACCCCGGTTGCCGGCCCGCTCGCCCAGTCGGGGCAGCAGTTCCAACACCCGCGCGGGAGTCCACGCGGCCTGCTTGCGATGGGCCAGTTTGAGGTGTTCGGCCACGGTCAGGCTCGCGAACACGCGACGGCCCTGCGGTACCAGGCCGATGCCCGCGAGCGAGACCCGGTGCGCGGGGCGGCCGGTGAGGTCGGTGCCGGCCAGCTCGACCCGTCCGGCGGAGGGCTTGAGCAGTCCCGCGACGGCGTGGATGAGGGTGGACTTGCCCGCTCCGTTGGCGCCCAGGAGCGCGTGCACCGTGCCCTCGGGGATGCTCAGGTCGACGCCGTGCAGCACCGAGCCGCCCTGGTAACCCGCCGTCAGTTCGCCGATCTCCAGCACGATTCAGCCCACTTCCTGGTGCTCGGGCTCGGACGCGCCCAGATACGTGTCGCGTACCACCTGGTTCACCGCGATCTCGTCCGGTGTGCCGGTGGCCAGCAGTTGCCCGGACGCCAACACCGTGACGGTGTCGGTGACCTCGCGCACCAACGCGAAGTTGTGCTCGACCAGCACCATGGTCACCTCGGTCGGCAACGCCTTGAGCACGGCGGCCAGGCGCTCGATGTCGGTATCGGTCAGACCGGCGGCCGGCTCGTCCAGCAGCAGCAGCTTCGGGTGCCCGGCGAGGGCCATCGCGATGTCGAGCAACCGCCGCGACCCGTGGGAGAGTTCGCCGGCGACCTCGTCGGCGCGGTCGGTCAGCCCGACCGTCTCCAGATGCGTCGCGGCCTCGCCTGCCAGGGCCCGGTAGCGAACCGGCCGCCAGGCCGTGCCGGTGACCTCGGAGTGCCGCCAAGCGGCCAGGGCCACGTTGTCCAGGACGGAGAGCGAGGGCACCACCGCGGGTTGTTGGAACGCGCGCGCGATGCCGATCCGGGAGCGGCGCGCGGGGGCCAGCCGGGTGATGTCGCGGCCGGCGAACACGATGGTGCCCGAGGTCACCGGGATCGCACCCGCGATCATGCCGAGCACGGTCGACTTGCCCGCGCCGTTGGGGCCGAGCAGCGCGTGTCGGGCGCCCTGGCGCACGGTCAGGTCCAGCCCGTCCACCGCCGCCAGCGCGCCGTACCGCCGGGTCAGGCCGGTGATGGTGAGCAGCGCGTCCGGATCGGCCTCGGCAGCCGGATCCGACGCGGCCTGCGCCGTCTTCTCCGCCTTCTCCGCCTTCTCCGCCTTCTCTGTCTCTGTCTCTGTCTCGGTCTCTGTCTCTGTCTCTGTCTCTGTCTTGTCGATCCTATCCGTCTTGTCCGGATTCTCCGCCGGCCGAGTGGCCCGTCCCAGAGCCCGCCACGCGGCCCGTGGACCGCCCGCCGTCAGGCCGACCAGGCCGCCCGGCAGCGTGTACACCGCGATCAGGAACAGCACGCCGAGCAGCAGCGGACCGTGCCCCGGCCAGGGCCCGGAGAGCCAGTCCCGGGTGAAGACGATCAGCCCCGCGCCGATCATCGCGCCGACCAGCGACGCGCCACCGCCGATGACCACCGCGAGCAACACCAGCGAGGAGGTGTCGAAGCCGATATGCGAGGGCGAGATGTAGCGCTGCACCGCGATCAGCAGCGCGCCCGCGACGCCGGCGAGCGCGCCGACGCCGATGTAGGTGATGGAGAGGTAACGGGTCACCGGGTGGCCGGTCGCGCGCATCCGGGTCTCGTTCTCGCGCGCACCGTCCAGCAACAGCGCGGCCGGCGAGCGCAGCACCAACGCGGTGAGCCCGATCACGATGAGCGTGGTGATCAGCACATACCAGTAGGTGTCCACGTCGTCGACGAGGTCGCCCATGCCCCAGAACGGCTGAATCGCCGGCACACCCGACTTGCCGTCGGTACCGCCGGTGACCGACTTCCACTTCTCCGCCGCGGTGCGCACCAGTTCGCCGACGGCCAGGGTGATCATCAGCACCGTGACGCCGCGCGTACGCACCACGATCGGCGCGGTGAGCGCGTTGAACAGGGCGCCCGCGGCGGCCGCGACCAGGGTGTGCACGACGCCGATCCGCATGCCGTGTTCGGCCAGGATCGCCGCCGTGTAGCCGCCCACCGCGTACGGCGCGACCTGGCCGAGCGAGGGCAGTCCGGCGCCGCCGCCGAGCACCGCGACGCTGGCCGCGAGCACGCCCAGGGACAACGCCTGGGACAGCAGGATGAGGGTGAACAAACCGACCAGGTACGGCGCTGCGAACAACCACACGATCGCGGCGACGGCCAGGACTCGGCCCACCAGGCGCGCACGCGGCGAGTGCAGCGCGCTACGTGCGCGCAGGGCGAGGGTGGTCATACTCGGCTCCCCGTCTGGCCGAAGCGCGCGGTGCGCGCGATCAGCATCACGGCCATCGTGGCGAACAGCAGGTACGGCGCGAGGTCGGGCAACAGCGTGACGCCGAGCGTCTGCACCTCGCCGACCAGGATCGCGGCGAGCAGTGCGCCGCCGACCGAGCCCAGCCCGCCGATCACCACGACCAGCAGGGACTGCAGCAGCACTGTGTTGGCCACCGACGTGGACGGGCCGATGATCGGCGCACCCAGGCCGCCCGCGAGGCCGGCCAGGGCGCCCGCGGCGACCAGCACGCCGGTGCGCACCCGGGCCGGCGAGATGCCGCCGGCCGCGAGCATCTCGGGGTCGTCCACCGACGCGCGCACGGCCGCGCCGATTCGGGTGCGGGCCAGCACGTACCAGCCGCCGACCCCGAGCGTGATCGCGACCACGATGAACGCGAGCCGGTAGCCCGGGTAGTTGTGGCCCAGGATCGACACCGGCTTCTCCAGTGCGCCGGGCACCGACACCTGGGGGTCGTCCTTGCCGAACGTGGTGGTCAGCAGGTCACTGCCGACCAGCGCGACGCCGAACGTCAGCATCGCCTGCGCCATATGCCCTCTGCCGGCGATCGGCGCGGTCAGCGCCGCGAGCACCCCGCCGCCGGCCGCGCCCGCCCCGATGCCCGCGAGCACCGCCAGCGCCAGGCCCACCCAGGAGCCGTCGGCGACCGCGGCCGCGGTGTAGGCGGCGAACGCGTAGAGCGTGCCGTGCGCGAGGTTGAGGACTCCGCCCGAGCCGAAGGCCAGAGTCAGGCCCGCGGCCACGACGAACAGGAGCAGCCCGTAGGCCACACCGTCCACGGCCGGGATGAAATTGTCGTCGAACCAGCCCACGGCACGCTCCCTTTCGCTCCGAAGCCGCCGCTAGCCGAGCGTGCCGAGTTCGCGGACCATGACGTTGCTCAGCGCGGTGCCGTCCTGCTTGACCTCACGCAGGTACCACTTCTGCACCGGCGCGTGCGTGCTCGGGTTGAACTCCCAGGAACCGCGCGGACTGTCGACCTTGCCGGTCTTGGCGATCGCGGCGTTGACCGTCTCCGGGGTGACCTTGTCACCCGCGGCGGCGATCGCCTTGTCCAGCACGGCGGCCGCGTCGTACATGGTTGCCGACATCATCGTCGGCAGCGCGTTGTACTTGCCCTGGTAGGCCGCGACGAACGAGCGGTTGGCCGGGATGTCCAGGGTGGGCGTGTAGTTGAGCGAGGTGAACACGCCCTTGGCCGCATCGCCCTCGGCCCCGAGTACCGCGCCCTCGGTCAGGAAGCCCGCCGCGTACAGCGGGATGTCCTTGACGTCGGACTGCTTGTACTGCTTGACGAAGTTCACCGCGGCGGTGCCCGCGTAGAACGTGTAGACCGCCTTGGCGCCCGAGTTCTTGATCTCGGTGAAGTACGGCTGGAAGTTGGTGGTGGCCGGGAACGGCGTCCACTTGGTCTTGCCGTCCGGGTTCGCCAGCTTGCCGCCGAGCTTGTCGAACGTCTCGGTGAAGCCGCGGAGCTGGTCGAAACCACCCTGGTACTCCGGGCCGATCGCGTAGACCGTGCCGGCCACGTTCTCCTTGATGTACGGCGCCGCCGCCACACCCGGCTCCTCGGAGAGGTAGCTGGTGTGCCAGACGTAGTCCGGCTTGTCGATCTTGCCGGGGCGACCGACGGCGCCGATCATCGGCACCTTGTTGTCGTTCACGACCTGCACGTTGGCGGCCACCGTGGCCGCGTTGGTCAGACCCACCACGGCGGTGACCTTGTCCTGCTTGATCAGCTTGGTGACCGAGGGCACCGAGGTCTGCGGGCCGTCGCCCTCGTCGGTGATCACGAGCTCGATCTTGTGCCCGCCCAGTTTGCCGCCGTGCTGGTCCAGGTAGGTCTGGAAGCCGTTCTGCAGGTCCGGACCGAGCGCGGAGTAGACACCGGTCAGCGGGATCGTCAGGCCGATCTTGATCGTGCCGGAGGACGATCCGCCCTTCTTGTCGTCCGCCGCGCTGCCGCTGCACGCGGCGGTGAACGCGAGCGCGCCGGCGAGCAGGCCGGCGGAGGTGACACGGAACGAGCGTCGGGATATGGGACTTGCCGGGGTCATGACGTGCTCCAGGGTTTGGACGGGTACAGCGTCGAGCGGTCGAGTGGGGCCGCGTCGGGAGGGACGCGAGACTGCGTCGGTCAGCCCAACGCGCCGCGCTGTACGTGCAGGAAGCGCTCGCGGGCGGCGGGGGTCAGAGCCGGGCCGACCTGGTTGATCAGCTCGGCCATCTCGAACGAGACCTGGCCGATATCGCACTCGCGCGAGGCCAGTACCAACAGCGAGGCGCCGTCGCTGACCTGCATGGAGAACATGAACGCGCCGTTCATCTCGGTCAGGTTGCTCGCCACCGGGTCGGTGCCGAACAGACGCGCGGCGCCCGCCAGCAGGCTGACCAGACCGGAGGCGACCGCGCCGAGCTGGTCGGCGCGGTCCTGCGGCAGCGTGCTGGTGTTGGCCACCACGAGACCGTCCGCGGAGACCGCGACGGCGTGCAGTACCTCGGGCACCCGGGTGGCGAAATCGTTGAGCAGCCAGCTGAGATCGGCTGCGGTGGGGTGGGTCACGATCTCTCCTTGTGATCCGGTTCGCCGCCGCCGGGGCGGGGCGAGGGGGCGCGGCGGGCCCGGCTGTGCCCGATGCCCTGCGCGAAGGCGGACATGGCCGCGGACACCTGGCGGGCGTCGCGACGGTCCGGCGTGGTGTTCGCCCGGGCGGGTGTCCCGGTCGTGCCGACCAACGGCGCGGCGGGTGCGGCGGGGCTGCCCGGGTGCACGCTGGGCGTGTCCCGGCGAACCCGCAGCGGCAGGCCCGTGTTCGTGGTGCGGCTGGGCAGTGCCGAATCCTGGCTCGCACCCGTGGGCGCCTGCGGCTGCTCCGGGCGCTCGGCGGGTTCGGCCGAGCCCATCGGGGCGAGTGCGGGCGGGGTCGGGGCGGCGGGCGCGGGAGGGCGCTCGCCGGTGAAGCGCAGTCCCGAGGGCGCGGGCTCGCGCGGTCCGGGGGCGCCCGCGTCGCTGACCGGTTGGGGTCGGGTCGGCGTGAAAACGTTCGCCACCGGCTCGAACGGGCCCGGGTCCGGATGGCCACCGGCCCGTACTCCCACGTCCAGCGCCCGGCCGGCGGCCGGCTGGGGAGCGATTTCGGGCTTGGGCACACCGCGGTGCCGGCCGGGGCGATCGCGGAAGACCACGATGTCCTCGGGCAGGCCCACCTCGGCCACCGTGCCGCCCTGCGGTCCCGGGCTCAGGGTGATCGTGATGCCGTAGCGCGTGGCCAGGTGGCCGGCCACGGTCAGACCCATCGCGCGCACCGCGTGCACGTCCAACTGGGCGGGCGAGGCGAGGCGTTCGTTGAACGCGGCCAGCCGCTCCGGGGTGATGCCCACGCCGGAGTCGGTCACGGTGAGCACGGCGCCGTCGCCGCGTCGGTTCGCCTGGAGTACCACCCAGGTCTCCGGGCGGCTGAACTTGGTCGCGTTGTCCAACAGTTCGGCGAGCAGGTGTGCGACGTCGTCGCGGGCCCGACCGGCGATCAGGATGCGCGGGTCCACCGCGCCCGGGTCCACCCGGGTGAACCGTTCGATGCGGCCGATCGCCGCGCGTGCGACGTCCAGGAGCAGCGCGTCCTCGCGCACGCGCGCGGTGCCCTCGCCGCCGAGCACCAGCAGACTGGTGTTGTTGCGGCCCATCCGCTGGACCAGGTGGTCGAGCGAGTACAGCCGCTTGAGGCGGTCCGGGTCGTGCTCGTGCGCCTCGGCCTCGTCGAGGACCTTGACCAGGCCGTCGGTGAGCCGTTGGTTGCGGCGCGCGAGGGCGACCAGCACGGTGGCGATACCGGCGCGCAGGACCGCCTGTTCGGCGGCGATCCGGACGGCGGCGGTGAAGACGGTGTTGAACGCCGAGCCCACCTCGGCGATCTCGTCCTTGCCGCGTACCTCGATGGGGGTGCCCGCGCGTTCGGCGATCTCGTCGGCGGTCGCGCCGTCGAGGGAGCGGCCCTGCTGGAGCTTGGCCACCGCGTCCGGCAAGCCGGTGTAGGCCACCTCGTGTGCGGTGTCGCGCAGGCGCAGCAGTTCGCGGGTCATCGGTCGACCCAGGCGCAGCACCAGGAGTACCGCGGCGGCCAGCGCGAGCAGCACCGCGGCGGCCTGCCCGATCGCCCACCAGCGGCGGTCGTCGCGTTCGTCGCTGACCGAGGAGAGCACCGCCGCGTCCACGCGTCGTTCGACGTCGCTGATCCGGGCGATCCGGTCCGCGGTCGCCTTGGTCCACACGTCCTGACTGATCAGGATGGGTGTGTCCACCTTGGCTCGGGAGACGGCGTCCTCGAGCTGGTGCACGGCCAGGATCTCCGGGCCGGTCTGGGCGAGTTCCAGCCAGCCCAGCCAGTCCGCGTCGGCGAGCGACTCGAAGGACGTCTCGCTCTCGTCGTAGCCGGTCCGGGTGGCCAGGATGTCCTGCTGTTGGGACGGCGAGATCCGGCTGGACGCCAAGGCGCGCAGGACCGCCGTCTGTTGTTGTCCCAGCCACTCCGTGGCGTGCGACAGAGCGGCGGCGGCGCGCAGGCGGTCCGAGTTGTCCGCGCCCGCGCCACCGGCCTGGGCCACGCTGTCGCGGTAGTCGAGCGCGTCCGCGATCAGGATGCGGTAGCGGAAGACGACGGCGGTCAGCGAGGTGCCCTTGGGCGCCTGGACCTGTTCGCGCAGCGCGGTCAGGTCGGTCAGACCCGCGTCCAGCCTGCGCAGTCGTTCCTTGGTGTTGCCGGGGATCGAGCCCAGGTCCTTGCGCAGCTTGCGGTAGCGCGTGGCGCTCTCGTCCGTCGCGGCGGTGCGCTGGTGGTACGTGACCAGCGCGCCGCTGCCGGCCTCCGGCCACAGCACCGCGGCGGCGGCGGCGCGTTCGCTCTGCAGGCGGTGCGCGAGTTCACCGGCCTCGGCGGAGACCTGGGTCAGCGAGCGTAGGCGGTTCGCGTCGAGGGCCTCGCCGGTCGTGGTGGATACGGCGAGGCCGGCGGAACCCACCATCACGGTGAGCGGCACGGCGACGAGCAGGACGAGTTTCCGAGTGATGTTCAGGTCGTCCACCACCAGGTCGTAGCCGGGGTGGAACGAGGCAGGGATACGGAGTCGAGTATTCCGCTTGTCAAGTACGTCATTTTCCCGATGATTCGCACTTTCCGGTCTTGCGCTTTCGGTGACGCGGATCGCGTCCTATTCCGTGCACGACGGGCAGAGCCTAGCGGCATTCGCACGTGTGCTCGCAGTGCCTGGTGGGTAATGGGCCGGGAGCCCCGCATACGCCCCCGAATGTTGACAAGCGTAAGTTAACCCTGCGAAGGAATAACGATAGCGGGGCATCGCCGTACACACGGTGATATCACGGCATTTGGCCCCGGCGTCGCCAGTCGGGCCCTTATATCCGTATTTCACCCCCACCTTCCGATGCCCGTTTGCCAACCATTCGTTGGGATATACCGGATCGTTGCCTTCCGCTTATCGGTGTGTCGACCAACCGAATCGTCGTCGAGGACTGCCTAGACTGGACCGAGCCCGATCCAGGCGGACCGATTTGGGAGAGTCACATGTTGCGGCGACGCGCCCTGGCTTTTTTCCTCACCGTGCCGATCGCCGCCGTGGGGGCGGCCGTGTGGATCACCGACGCAGCCTCCTCCTCCGGCGGCACGCCGAAGGCCGACCCGAGCGGAGCCGGGGACCCCGGCCGGCCCGCCGCCGGCAGCGCCGAGGCCCGGGAACTGCCAAGCGGACCGCTTGAGGCCGACGCGCGTGGGCTCGTGCCGATCCCGGTCGAGGCGTTCGGCGGCCGGGGCCGACCGTGGATACCGGCCCGGGACACCCGGGTGCGGGCCGCGACCGAGGCCGCGCGGTCGGTCGCCGAACTCGTCGCCGCCGAACTGCGGGCCGCCACCGGCCTGCCGCTGCCCGTGGTGGTCGAGGCACACGCCGGCGCCGGCGCCGACATCGCGCTGACCCTGGACCCCGACCCCGCGGGCCGACCCGACGGCGACGAGGCGTACGAACTGGTCGTCACCGAGCGTGGCGCCACGATCCGGGCGGGTGCGCCGGTCGGCCTCTATCGGGGTGCCCAGACGCTGCGCCAACTGGTACCGGCCAAGCCGCCGTTCGAGCTGCGCGCGGCCGTGGTCCGGGACGCGCCCCGGTATCCGTACCGGGGCATCATGATCGACCTGGCCCGGCACTTCTATCCGCCCGCCGAGATGCGCCGGCTGATCGACCACCTCGCCGCCTACAAGTTCAACCACCTGCATCTGCACCTGACCGACGACCAGGGATGGCGGATCGCCATCGAGGGTCGGCCCAGGCTCACCGAAATCGGCGCGGCCACCCAGGTGGGCGGCGGGCCGGGAGGGTTCTGGACGGCGGCCGACTACCGCGCGGTGATCGACTACGCGAGCGCGCGCTTCATCACCGTGGTGCCCGAGGTCGACATGCCCGGGCACACCAACGCGGCGATCGTCGCCTACCCGGAACTGGCCTGCGACGGCAAACAGCACACCCCTTATACCGGCACCCAGGTCGGCTTCTCATCGCTGTGCATCGACGGCGAGGCCACCTACACGTTCCTGGACGAGGTGCTCGGCCGGCTCGCGGAACTCACCCCCGGGCCCTACCTGCATATCGGCGGCGACGAGGCGCACACCCTCAAGCCCGCGCAGTATCGGGCCTTCATGGCCCGCGCCCAGCCGCTCGTGGCCAAACACGGCAAACAGACCATGGCCTGGCACCAACTCGCCTCCGGCGACCCGGCGCCCGGCGCGATCCTGGAGTACTGGGGCGCGTCCAAACAGGACGCGGCCGAGGTCGCGGCCGCCGCGCGGGCCGGGCACAAGGTGGTGATGGCCCCGGCCGACCACGCCTACCTGGACATGAAGTACAGCGGCGGCGAGCGGCTCGGGGTGACCTGGGCCGGCACCGTCGACGTGCGGAAGTCCTACGAGTGGGAACCCTCGACGCACCTGCCCGGACTGCCCGCCGAGGCGGTGCTCGGAGTCGAGGGCGCGCTGTGGGGCGAGACGATCAAAAGCGTCGCGGACGCCGAGTATCTGCTCTTTCCGCGGATCGCTTCGGTCGCCGAGGCCGCCTGGTCCCGCCCGGAACGGCGCGACTGGGCGGACTTTCGGACCAGGGCCGCGGCGCACGAGGCGCGCTGGGACGCACAGGGCATCAACCACGCGCACAAGCTGACGTGACGCGGGGGCCGCGGCAGCGGCCGGGCACGTACGGGCCGCGTGCTCGGGTGGCCCGATGGGCCGAGGGCGAGGCCGCCGCGAGTGGTGCTCGGCGTGCGCCGGGTTGCCCTCGGAAACCGGACAGGCCGAGTGCGCGGGCTCAGCGGCGGACCGCGCCCGCGGTCAGGGCGACGATCGCGACCAGTACCGCCGGGATGGCCAACGCCGTGGTCAAGCTGGTGTGGTGGGCGATGAAGCCGATCACCGGCGGGCCGGCGAGCAGCCCGATGTAGGCGATGCCGGTCACCCGCGAGATGGCCCACGCGGCGGGCACCCCCGGGGTGTTGCCGGCCGCGCTGAACGTCACCGGGGCGACCGGGGCCACCCCGACGCCGAACAGCGTGAATCCGAGCACCGACACCGCCGGCCACGGCGTGGCCAGCGCGAGCGCCATGCCCAGTGCCCCGATCAGCGCGCCGATCCGCAACACCCGTACCGGACCGAACCGTTCCACCACCCGATCGCCCGCGAACCGGCCGGCCGCCATCGCCACCGACATGCCCGCGAAGCCCAGCCCGGCGACGCCCGCGGAACTGTCCAGCGTCTCGCGCAGATGTACCCCGCTCCAGTCGGCGACCGCGCCCTCGCCGACGAACGAACACAGCCCGATCAGGGCGAGCAGGACCACCGCGCGATAGCCGGCGAGCAGCCGGACCAGCCCGCCCGTGGTCGGCACGGTCGACTCGGCGGCCTCGTCCGGCTGCGCCGGCGGGCGCACGTGTGGATCGTCCGCGACGCCCAGTAGCGCGCGCGAACTCGCCCAGACCGCGATCGCGAGCACGAGCGCCATCACCGACAGATGCACCCTGGGCGTGATCCCCAGGGCCGCCGCGCCGGAGCCGACCAGCGCGCCGAACAGCCCGCCGAGGCTGTAGCCGCCGTGCAGGCCGTTCATGATCGGCCGGCGCAACTGCTGCTCGATCGCGACACCCTGTGCGTTCGCCGTGACATCGGTGAACCCCATCAGCGCGCCCAGGACCAGCAGACCGACCGCCAGCGAGGGCAGGTTCCAGGCGAACGCGGGCAGGAACAGTGCCAGACACCCGCCGATCACCGACACCCGCGCGACTCGCTTGCTGCCCCAGCGCCCGGCGGCGGTGCCCGCGAGCTGAACCGCCACCAACGCGCCCACCGGCGAGCCGAGCAGGGCCAGCCCCAACTGCGCGTCGTCGAGTTCCAGATCCTGCTTGAACTGCGGGATCCGGGCCAGGAAGTCAGCCACCGCGGCGCTGAACGCGAAGAACACCGACAGCGTGGCCCAGCGCGCCTGTTGCAGGCGCTCGACGGACAACTGCCCGGTCGTTCCCCCCGGGGCGCTCACACCGCGCAGGAACCGTCGGCGCACGCGTCGCCGTCGTCCGCCGCCTGCCCGGCCGCAGCCGACTCGTCGCTTTGCTCCCGTACCTGCTCCAGGACCTGGAGGAACGTGGACGCCTCCTGGGCGCCCTGCACCGCCCACTTGCCCTCGAACACGAACGTCGGTACGGCGGTGACACCCATCTCCTGCGCCTCGGCGATCTCGCGCCGGACCTCGTCGGTGCCCTCGTCGGAGTCGAGGAAGGCGACCACGCGGTCGCGGTCCAGGCCGGCCTCGACCGCGAACTCGGTCAATCGGGCGTGGTCGGCGACGTTCTCGCCCTCGGCGAAGTACGCCGCGAGCAGCCGATCCTTGAGCGCGGCCTGGGCCGCCGGGCCGAACTCGGTCAGCGCGAGCCACAACACCCGGTGTGCGGTCAGCGTGTTCACCGACAGGGCCCGGGTGAAGTCGAACGCGATGCCCTCGGCGGTGCCCACGTCGGCGAGCCGCGCGTTCATCCCGTCGAGGTTGGCCGCGCCGAACTTCTCGGCGAGCCGCTCACGCAGCGGCGACGGCTCCGTGGGCGTGCTCGGGTCCAGCTGGTAGGGACGGTACGTGACCCGGATGTCCTCGGCGCCCGGGAACGTCGCGAGCGCGCGCTCGAAGCGGCGTTTCCCGACGTAGCACCATGGACACGCGATATCGCTGTAGATCTCGACCTTCACTTGCTCTCCGGCTTCCTTGCTCGGTGGTCGCGGGCACTCGGCGCACAGCGGCGACGGCGCCCCGGGACACGGGGATCCACAGAACGGACGTACCGATGGTCACGGCGGCGGACGTACCGACAAGGGAACATACGTGCAGCCGCCAAACATTCCCCAACCGACCGTATCCCCCGGGTGGGCCCGGGCGTAGCCTGACCGCTGCCCTCGTGCGTCACCCCCAAAGCACGCCGTGTCAGCGCGGCGTCAGCTCTCGAAGGAGCCCTCGTGGACCAGATAACCCAGTACAAGCGCGCCGTCGACGCCTTCCGCCCGCTGCTTGCCGAGGTCGACGACGCCAAGCTCGGACTCGCGTGTCCGTGTGACGAATGGGACGTACGGGGTCTGCTCGACCACGCCACCGGTGCCCAGCGCGGCCTCGCGGCGGCCCTGACCGGGCCGACCGAGCCGGTCTCCGAAGACCCCCGGGAGGACTTCGAGGCGGTGGTCGAGACGATGCTGGCGACCTTCACACCGGAGCGGATCGCCGCGTCGATCAAGACCCCGTTCGGCGATCGGACCGGCGGCTTCCTGCTCGCCCTGGCCACCGGCGACATCTTCGTGCACGCGTGGGACCTGGCCCGGGCGCTGGGCAAGCCGACCGACCTGGACCCCGAGCTCGCCGAGACGCTCCTGGAGCGCATGCGCAGTACCCTCCCGGACGCCGCGCGCGGCGAGGGCCGCGCGTTCGGCAAGGAACAGCCGGTCGCCGAGGACGCGTCGGCCGCGGATCGGCTTGCCGCGTTCACCGGTCGCGCGGTGAACTGAGCCTCGATCGACCCGCCGGGCACCGGACATCCCGGACAAGCCCTACCGGACGCGGCAACTGACGGCTCGTCAGGCTGCGCGCCGGGTGGTCGGCGGTGTATGCACGTCAACGCACACCCCCAGTCGATCGGGAGTATCGATGAGCACGTCGCAGCACGAGCACGGCCGGATGGATCCGCCTCGCGTCCAGGAGGTGGCCGACGGAGCGTACGCGTACATCCAGCCGGACGGCACCTGGTGGATCAACAACACCGGCTTCCTGGTCGGTCCGGAGGGCGTCGTCGCGATCGACGGTTGCGCCACCGAGGCCCGGACCCGGATGTTCCAGGAGACCATCGCCAAGCACACCGACGCCCCGGTGCGCACCCTGATCAACACGCACCACCACGGCGACCACACGAACGGGAACTACCTGTTCGAGTCGGCCACCATCGTGGCGCACGAGAACACCCGGGCCGAGATCCTCAAACTCGGCATCATGGAGGTCGAGCAGATCTGGCCGGGCGTCGGCTGGGGCGGTCTGCGCGCGGTGCCGCCGTTCCTGACCTTCACCGACAGCGTCACCGTGTACGCGGGCGAACTGCGGGCACAGGTACGGCACTTCGGTCCGGCGCACACCTCGAACGACTCGGTGGTGTGGCTGGAGGAGCAGGGCGTCCTGTACACGGGCGACCTGATCTTCAACGGCGGCACGCCGTTCCTGCTGATGGGTTCGCCCGCCGGCTACCTCGAAGTGCTGGAGCGCATCAAGGAGTTGGGTGCGACCACGCTGGTCCCCGGGCACGGTGAGGTGTGTGGCCCCGAGCAGATCGACTACGCGATCGGGTACACGAACTTCCTCCTGGAGACCGCCCGCAAGGGCCTGGAAGCGGGCCTGGACCCGCTGAGCGTGGCGCGCGAGACGGACCTGGGCGAGTACGCGGCGCTGTCCGACTCGGAGCGGATCGTCGGCAACCTGCACCGGGCGTACGCGGAGCTGAACGGGGCGGAGCGGGCCGCGTCGATAGACATCTACGGTGCGCTCGGTGACATGGTCGCGTTCAACGATGGCAAGCCGCTTTCCTGCTACGCGTGACGGTTTGGCTGACCTCATGCGCCGGTCGGGCTGGGTTGGCCTCAAGCGCCGGCCGGGCTGCTTGGCCTCAAGCGCCGGCCGGGCTGGGTGGCCTCAAGCGCCGGCCGGGCTGATTTGGCCTCAGTGTCGGCCGGGCTGAGTGGCTCAAGTGCCGGTCGGGCTGGGGGATGGCCCGGGCGGCGCTTTTTCTGGCCTCCGGTGGGTGGAAGGAGGGGGTGGGGTCGACCATTCGGGGGACGGTGGGCCGCGGTCCGGCCGGCGCCGATGTGATCATTTAGCGACACCGACGCACGTCGCCGGTCCTCGGCACGCACGGAACAAGGAGCAACAATCGTGAAGTTTGCGACCTTCGACCTGAATGGCTCGATCCACTCCGGGGTGGTGTCGAGCGGTGGCGACACCGTGCATCCGCTGCCGGCGGGCGAATCGTTGGCGGCCCTGATCGAGCGCGGCGGCGAGGCGCTGCGCGCGGCGGGCGAACAGGCCCGGTCGCAGCCCTCGGTCGCCCTCGCCGACGTGCGGTTGCTGCCGCCGCTACAGCCGCCCACCGTGCGTGACTTCGTGGCGTTCGAGGAGCATGTCGAGGGCGTCGCGATCACCGTGCAGGGACCGGATGCGACGGTGGTGCCCGAGTGGTACGAGCTGCCCACCTTCTACTTCACCAACCCCTACGCGATCATCGGCCCCGACGACGTGGTGCCGATGCCGCCGGGGTCGAGCGTGCTCGACTTCGAGTTGGAGGTCGGCATCGTGATCGGCCGCGCGGGCAAGGACCTGACGGTCGAGCAGGCGGCGGAACACATCATCGGCTACACCATCTTCAACGACTGGTCGGCGCGCGACCTCCAGGCCCGCGAGATGCGGGTCGGCCTGGGCCCGTGCAAGGGCAAGGACACCGCGACCACGCTCGGCCCGTGGCTGGTGACCGCCGACGAGTTCGAGGCGTACCGGGACGCGGACGGCTTCCTGGATATCGCGCTGCGTGCGTCGGTCAACGGTGTCGAGATCGGCCGGGACTCGCTGGTCAACATGGGCTGGCCGCCCGCCGAACTGGTCGCCTACGCCTCGCGCGGCACCTGGATCCGACCCGGCGACGTACTGGGCACCGGCACCTGTGGCAATGGCGGTTGCCTCGGCGAACTGTGGGGCCTGGGGCGCGAGTTGCCGCCGCTGAAGCCCGGGGACACGGTGGCGCTCACGGTCGAGGGGATCGGTACGTTGACCAACACGGTGGTCGAGGGCGCCGCCCCGCAGCCGATCCCGGCCGCGCGCAAGCGCCCGCGCACCCGCCGGGACGCCTTCGACGCGTGAGGCGATAGGCGAGCACGGCCGGCACCCGTCGATACCCCGCGTCGTCGGGCGCCGGGCCGAGCCTCGCGAAGACGTCGCGGAGGTCCTGGATGGTCCTGTCGCTTGTCGTCGGCGTGCTCGTGAACGTGCTGCTCACGGTGTGACGGCCGGCACGGGTGAGGTGTCGTCTCCCTGGGGTTTCCCGAGGGAATCCACCGCGCCGCCCACACCACCAGCGCCAGGCTCCGAAGGCCGCACCCAGCAGGCACACCGCCGGCCGGCCGGCCGCCGCGTACAGGGTGGTGGAGGCGATCGCTCCGCCGGCGCTGCCGACCGGCGCCACGGCCGCCCGCCGCCCTGCCCGTTCACCCCTCCGGTGCCGACACCAGCCCGAGGCACGTCAGCAGATCGAAGAACAGATGCTGCACGAACGGGTCCCGCTTCAGACCGAGCAACTCCAGGATCGGTTCGGGGCGTACGCGGTATCCGGCCGCCGCGGCCCACCGCACGGCCGCCTCGGCGACGCGCGGCCGATCCTCCTCCAGCCACGCCGCGGCCTCGTCCCGGTAACGGGCGAAGTCGCCCTGCTGCCTGGCCCTGTTCCACCGGTCCCCGGCCAACTGCGTGGCGGCGCTGCCCGGATCGAGCCACCCCTCCCAGAAGTCCGTGCCGCTCAACCCCTGGACGTGCGCGACATCGCTCTCGAATACCCCGCAGACCAACACGGGCGAGCCGGTCCGGGCGGCCAGGTCGGTCAGCCAGGGCCCCTGGAAGGCGTACGGATCCTCGAAGTGGCGCACGTGCACCGCACGCCAGCCGTCCGCGTAGGACCACTCGCCGTAGACCGGGTGCCCGTTTCCACCGACGTGGGGTGCCAGGTCCGGCAACGGCGTCCGTGCGCGTAATACGACGATGTCCCCGTTGAATCCCATGGCCCACCCCTTCGGTCGCGATGTCCGTTGGGGTTCAACGTAGATACCGCGTCCGACAACCGACCGGGTGTCAGGTCCGCGCGTCGAGGACCTGCTCCACGGCACTCGTACCGCTGCCCTCCCGGGACTCCCACTCCCACGTCTCCTCCAGCCGGATCCGACCGTCCGGCAGCACCACGACGGCACTCACACAGTGCCCGGACGCGGTGGCGCCGGATTCGTTGAGCTGCGTGTAGCGAAAGTCCAGGGTGTCCCCGTTCCGGGTGCCGATCAGGTGGCCGCGCACGATGTCGCCGCCGCTGTACTCGGCCCAGACCACGTTGTCGGCCTCGTGGTACGTGAAGAACGTGGACGCGTCCACTTCTCCGTGCTCGGGACGATCGAGCGGGGCGAAACCGAGTCCGTCCAGGGACGGTGCGGGCATGGGGTCCTCCTGGGCTGGTGGGGGAGGCGTACGCGCTGCGCGACGCGGAGGTATCCGGACGCGCGGGCACTTGGACACCTCGACGCGAGCAGCGTAGACGTGGGCCGCCTCGATCGGCGCTGCGGGCGTGGTCGGCGGTCGTGCCCGCGCCGGGTCTATGCGTCGGGCAGGCCCTGCCAGCGCCACTTGCCGACCCGGCGCGGGTGGCCCGTGAGTTCGGTACGGCCCGTGCACCACAGCAGGGCGGGCCACGGGGCGAAACCGGTGGGGGCGTCGGGGAACATCCGGGCCAGCACCCGGGCGCAGATCTGCGGATCGGGCTCGTAGGCCAGGTCGAGGCCGGCCGCCAGATCGTGCATGTGGACCATGACCTCGATCATGCCCATTCCCGCGAAGCCGTCCGGGTCGGAGATCCCGTACGGGTGGAACGCGCGGGCCGAGTCGGGTCGCGCGGCAACCACGGTCGCGAGCATCGTGCCGCCGGCGCGGACGGCGTGCAACATCGTGCTCGGCGTCGCGTCGTCGTCGGCGTGGATGTCCACCGGGACGTAGTCATCCATCCGGCCGGACGCGACCTGGCCGGCATACGCGTACAGGTCACCGACCACGTGCACCAGCGTGTACCAACAGTCCCACTCCAGTCCGCCCGCCGGGCGCGACCAGTCCCGCTCACCCTCGGTGGCCTCGGTCAATACCGCGACGGCGTGCGCGACCGTCGATTCCACATCCTGTGCTGCCTCTGTTCCCATCCGGCGATTTATACCGGGTGCGGGTGCGGGGCGCATGTGCATTTGCGTCAGGATGGGGGTTCTGCCGCCCACCGCGTCCCCGGAGAGAGCGCCATGACCACCACCGCTGCTGCCGCCACCACCGCCTCGACGATCGTGCCGATGCGCCCCGAGCACGCCGACCGGGTGCTCGCGATCTACCAACTCGGCATCGACACCGGGGACGCCACGTTCCAGGAGAGCGCGCCGGAGTGGGTGGAATTCGACGCGGGCAAACTGCCCGACCACCGCTTCGTCGCGCTCGACGAGGGGACCGGCGCGGTACTGGGGTGGGTGGCCGCGAGCGAGACCTCCAAGCGCGCGGTCTATCGCGGTGTGGTGGAGACCTCGATCTACGTCCACCCCGACGCGTCGGGCCGGGGGGTGGGTCGTGCCCTGCTCGCCGCCCAGATCGCCTCCACCGAGGCAGCAGGCATTTGGACCATCCAGGCCGGCGTCTTCCCGGAGAACACCGGCAGCCTCGCCCTGCACACGGCGCTCGGCTTCCGTACCATCGGCACCCGGGAGCGCGTCGGCCGCCATCTCGGCCAGTGGCGCGACGTCACTCTCCTCGAACGCCGCAGCCCGACGGTGGGTTGACCACGCCGTCCCGGATCAGGGGCGCCAAGCAGCCCTCATCAGCCGCACCCCGTGTCCGACCGTCGACGCCCGGCCCTCACAGAAATGCCCGGTGTTCACCTGCTCTTCCGGGAGTGTGAGGGCAGCTATCACTTCGATGAGAAGCGGCAGCAGGTTGAGCGAGAACGCTGCGCAAGCGAACTTCCCGGCCCGACCCGAGAGCGACGAAAAGCCGCGCCACCGCGCGACCGCCCACAACCCGAGCCACAACACGGCCACGGTAACCCCGCAGGCAAGAGAGCCATACGCCCCGATCACCTCTCGATCGGCAACCGGCAACCACCCACAGGCGGCCCGCATTTCCCGATCCCGCCGAGCCCAGGCATCACTCTCGACCTTGACCAAGGGAATCGATGCCAACGCGATCACCAGTACAGCCCACGCGGTCCAACGCCACGCCCTCGGCGGAACGGGGCCGACTGCCGGTTGTTCGATGAGCCGGCCTCCCTCGTTCAGTACCAATTCGGCTTCACTCGAACGACGCGGACGGTCTGCGTACCTTCCGCCTTGATTTCTCCCGGCATGCGGCCGTCGAGGCTGACGTTTTGGCGAGGATCGGTGTGTTGGGTGTAGCGAATGTCGCCGTCCGGTGTCACCGCGGTCACGATGGCGGCGTGGTGTGGTTCGCCGGGTTTGTGATCCGGGCTCGGACCGGACTGGTCGAGAAAGATGATGTCCCCGGGGCGGACTTCGGACCTCGGGATGTCCTCGCTGCCGTTTTCCAACAGGAAATTTTGCAGCTTTCCCGCATTCATCCAGGTCGCGGAGTGCGTGATGTTGTTGTTGACCTTGTCGTCCAGCCACCCCCAGCCCGTATGCAGGTTACCGCCCCGCCCCCAGACGTCGTCGCCTCCGCCCTGGATTCCGAAGGGGCCGATCTTGTACTTGAGGCCGCCTTTTTCCAACGCTTCGGAGACGAAGTTCGTGCAGTTGTTCGCGAAGATGTCCCCCTCGGTGTTGTCCCAGTTCGCCAACGCCCACTCCACCGCCGCGACCCGATCGAACTTCCCGTCCGGGCCGCGCATTTCATCCGCGACGGACTTCGGCAGGCCGGCCAACTTGGAAAGCGTCACCGGATCGGACAACATCAGTGTGTGCTGCTGTTCGGGGGTCAGACCCGCCCACCAGCTCCGGACGAACGCCGGTTCCATGTTCACCGGGATATCACCGCCGAGCATGGCCAGTTCGATGCTCGACGCCTCGCCCTGAAGGCCTGTCAGAGCCTGCGTCGGATCCGCTACTCCCGTTTGCGCCGCCAGTTTGTCCAGCTCCGGTGCGGCCAGTTCGTCGGCCTGGGTAGCCGCGCGCAGTGCCTGGGCGACCAGGGCGGCTATCTCCTCCATCTTGGCCGCGCGGGCGGGGAGGTCGAACTCCTGTTGGCGTACGTCCTCCGGGGTGGCGTGGGCCGGCGTCGGATTCGGGTCCTCCACCGCCCCCGTCGCCGATATCCGCAAGCCGGCCGCGCTCGCCATCGCCTCGGCGCCGGCCAACGTGCGCTGGGCCTGGTCGATCGAGGTGACCAGGCCCTCGACGATCATCGTGGCGCCCTTCATGATGTCGGCGCCTGCCTCCAGCCGGTCCGCGAGCGAGGCGATCCGTTGTGCGGCCCCTTGGCCGACGGCGTCGGTCCAGTGTTTGTCGAGCGGGGCCACCCCCTGCGAGCGCAGGTCTTGAGCGGCGGTCATGGTGAAGTGAGAGGCCTCGGTCCACTCGTGTGCGGCGGTTCGCCACTTGCCGAGGTCGGTCGCGCGTAACTGCCCGACGTCCATGTCATGCCCGACCGAGGTTGTTCAGTCCGGTCGACAGCCGTTTGGCGATCTCGCCGTCCGCCCAATCGTATTGATCTGCGGTGGCGCGGACGTTCTCGCCGAGTTGCCCCATCTCGTCCGCCAGTGTGCCGAGGTGTCGCTGCCACGCGGCTCCGCAGTTGCCGAGTGCGGTGGCCGACAACCAACCCGGCTCGCCGGTGCCGATTGCGACGCTCGTCCATAACGCGGTATCGAGGTGCTTCTTGACCTGGCCGGACAGGCCGAGCACCGTGTCCCCACTTGCGCCGGTCGCGGTCGGATCGATCCCTATGTCCATTTCCACCCGAACGTACCTCCCCCTGGCGAGTTCCGGCTCACGAAGCTAGTGGAGTCGGGAAGGCGGGAGAGGCCGGGTGAGTGCGCGGGCGCCGTCCTTGACGCACTTATGGGGATCCCTCTACCTCCGCTATGCAAAGTAGCCGGAATGTCACCCTCCGTATGTGTTCGCGACTATCCGACGGTGCGTCAGATCCCGTGTCCGGTATGCCTTGACCTCTGTGACGACCGGTGAATAATCAGAATCGGTTGTACTGATCAAGGATGTGGAAGTTCGGCTTGGGGTGGGCCGGCCCGGTGCGCGGCGAACACACCTCGCGGCGGGCCGTCCGCCCGGAACGAGGAGACGGTACATGCGCGCGATCCTGCACACCGCCACGGGCGCCGAGATCCGGGACGATGTCACCGTACGTGACCCGGAGGCCGGTGAGGTCCTGGTACGGATCGTCGCGACCGGGGTCTGCCACAGCGACGTGAGCGTGCTGGAGGGCGTCATCGAGTGGCCCACGCCGTCCGTACTCGGGCACGAGGGCGCCGGCATCGTGGAGAAGGTCGGCGCGGGAGTCGGGTCGGTGGCACCCGGCGACCACGTGGTGATCACCACGATCGCGGCATGCGGGATGTGTCGGCACTGCCAGACCGGACACCCCAACCGTTGTCGCCAGACGCTGGGCAACCGGGGCACGCCGTTCGCGATCGGCGACGAGCCGGTGTGGAACTTCGCCGGCGCGTCCACCTTCGCCGAGCTGACCCTGGTCAAGGAGATCCAGTGCGTGAGCATCCCCAAGGATGTGCCGCTGACCTCCGCGTGCCTGGTCCCGTGCGGCGTGGTCACCGGCGCGGGTGCGGTGCTCAACCGGGCGAACGTACTGCCCGGCCAGACCGCGGCCGTGATCGGCCTCGGCGGGGTCGGCCTGTCCGCCGTCCAGGCACTTCGGCTCAAGGGCGCCGGCCGCGTGGTCGGCATCGACACCGTGCCCGGCAAGTTCGAGTTGGCCGGCAAGTTCGGCGCGACCGACTTCGTCAAGTCCGGGAAGGGTGTGGACGTCGCGGACGAGATCCGCACCCTCTTCCCGTACAGCGACGAGGTCAAGGTCGGCGTCTTCGGCGCGGGCGGAGTGGACTGGATCTTCGAGTGCACCGGCATCCCGGCCGTACTGGAGAACGCCATGGAGGCGCTGGACTGGGGTGGCACGCTGGTCGCCGTCGGCCAGCCCGCGCAGACCGCGACCGCCAACATCCGGATCGCCAACCTGCTCCAATGCGACCGGGGCATCCTGGGCACGCGCGCCGGCGGCGTGCGTCCGCACGAGGACATCCGGACGATCGTCGAGCTGTACCGCCAGGGCAAGTTCGACCTGGATGCCCTGGTTTCCAAGGTCTATCCGGCCGACGGCTTCCACGACGTGCTCGACGACATGCACAACGGACGGATCGCGCGCGGCGTCATCGCGTTCTGAGGCCCGCCGGACCGGACCGCCCGGCCGGATCGCCGATCCGACCGGCCCGCCCGCCGGAAGCGGATCGCCGATCCGGCCGGCCGCCCGAGAGGACCGCCCCACGCATGACGGACGACACCCGATCCGGTACGGGCGCACCCGGGTCCGCATCCGCGCCCGCCGCCGGCAACTGGGGCCGCTGGGGCGGCGAGGACGAACGCGGGGCGCTCAACCTGATCGAGCCCGCCGGCGTCCGGGACGCCGCGCACGAGATCCGGACCGGGCGGTCGTACTCGCTCGCCCTGCCCATCGTGCGCGACAACCAACCCGCCTTCGACTTCCGGGGCACACCGCAGCGGCTGACGCTCGTCAGTCAGACCGACGCGATGTACGAGGGGTTCGAGGGTGGCGACGACGTCGGCTCGAACGAGGACGTGCTGATCATCCCGTCGCACAACCTCACGCACATGGACGCCCTGTGCCACGTGCAGGCCAAAGGGCGGTTCTACAACGGCTTCCCGGCCGACAGCTTCCGCTCGCACACCGGTGCCGGGCGCTGCGGGATCGACAAGCTCGGCGCGTTCGCGACCCGGGCGGTGCTGCTCGACCTGCCGCGCCACTTCGATACGCCGTACCTGGAGGGCGGATACAAGATCACCGGCGCCGACCTGGCCGGGTGCGCCGAGCAGCAGGGCGTCGAGGTGCGCTCCGGCGACGCGTTGCTGGTCCGCACCGGCTACCTGGACGAGTACCGGGCCACGGTCGCGGCGGGCCGCGAACCCTCGTTCGCGCAGCCCGGTCTGTCGCTCGACGCGGTGGAGTACATCCGCGCCCACGACATCAGCGTCGTCGGCGCGGACAACAGCGCGATCGAGTGCATTCCGTTCGACGATCGGTTTCTGTCGGTACACATCGCGTTGCTCGTCGAATCCGGTGTCCCGCTTCTCGAACACCTGTGGTTGAGCGAGCTTGCCGAGGCGATGGCGGAAGCCGGCGCCTATTCGTGTCTGTTGTGTGTGGCCCCGCTTCCGGTCACGGGCGCGACAGGCAGCCCCATCAATCCGGTTGCCATTGTCTGATCGTCTGACGACTGACATAGTCCATGGGCAGGTCGTCTCGGTCTCGTTTCCTCCGTCGGGACCGAGGCGACCGCTTAGGCAGGCCGCTCGGCCGCGGATATCAATCACGTGTGATCACACATGATCGCGAGTGCGTCGCGTACCGCCGTGCACCGCAGACCCCGCCGCGCGGATCTTCCGGGATCCGAAGCCCCGTTCGCGCGCCCATCAATGGGACCTCTGGTCGTGTTGTGCGACGGGTTCGGAATGCGATCCGAGTTATGCACGTTATCGCACAGTATTAAATTGACGCAGTCAAGGACTGCTATCATGGTCGGGTGAACTCCACCGAAAACGTCGAAGCGATCCAGCGGGCGCTGGAGGCCCTGCTTCGGCGCCACGCCAGCCGCCGAGTGTACGCGGGCCAGGCCGCCGCGGCGGGCGCGACCATCTCGCAGCCCGCCTATGTGCTGCTGCGCCGCATCGAGAAGCAAGGCCCGCTCCCGATGGGGGAGTTGGCGCGCATGACGAATATGGACCCGGGCGCCACCGCGCGCCAGGTGGGTCAACTGGAGCGGGAGGGCTACGTGCGGCGTTCGCCCAGCCCGGACGACGGGCGGGTCAGCCTCGTCTCGCTCACGCCGCGCGGCGACTCGGTCCGGCGCCGGCTCAACGACGTCATGGATCGGCGGATGAGCGAGATGCTCGACCGCTGGAGCGACACGGACCGCGAGACGTTCGCCACGCTGCTGCAACGATTCGTCGAGGAGATGGCCCAGGGCGAGATTCCCGCAGCCGTCGAGGACCCCGCCGTCTGAGCCGTCCGAGCGCGCGGTCGGCGCCTTCGGGCAAGGCGCCTGACTATTCGTCATACCCCAAACTGCCAGGGCCTCTTGTCGACCGTCGTCGACAAGAGGCCCTGGCAATTGTGCGCATCACCCGCATCCACCACTGTGCGGCTCACCTGCACGGTCACCGATTTATCGGTGTCCTATCCCTTATCCGATTCGTGCCACGCCAAGCCGGAGAAGTTGAGGATTCCGCCGCCTGTCCGACGCCGAATCCCGCCGCTCGACTTCACATTCGTAACCTCGACCGCCCGTTCCTGCGGCGATTGAGGGTGGGGATCGGCTCAGTCGGTGGCCTTGGGGTGGACGCTACCCGCATAGGTGATCCAGGCGATGCCGTTGACGTCGTCGAGCAGATACCAGATGCGTCCGTCGCCGGTGACCTCGTATTGCCAACGTTCCAGTTCCTGGCCTTTGAAGGTGCAGATGCCGAGCTTTCCCTTGAGACGGTGCTGACGGTGGGGGTTGTCGACGGCGCGGGGGGCGGCTCGGATCTTCTCGGACGCGCGGCGCAGGTTGCCCGCCGCCTGGCGGCCCAAGTGCTCCCAGCCGTCGGCTGCCTCCGTGTTGGCGAAACGAAGGTCGTACTCGTCGCCGATAGGGGGTGGCGCGGCCCGGTCTCCGCGCTTTGGGCTCACTCAGCAGCCTCGGGCATGGGGACCGATCCGAGGTCGCCATCCGGCTCGCGGGTGAGGATGTCGAGCAGCGCGGGATCAGCGTAGATCTCGGCGCTGTGCCGCCACTGGGTGAGTAGGAGCGCGATCGGGGCGAGGTTGTCCAGGGCCACCGCGCCGCGCGCCGTGTCCACCAGTTCGGACAGCAGGGTGTCTATGTCATCGGCGGGCAGGAATGTGCTCCATGGCAGGGCCTCGGGCAGTACCTGGCGCAAGGCGGCGATGTTCTCGGTCCGCACCAGCCCGGCCAGCAGGCGTGAGGCGAAATCCATGACCGAGGTGTCTTGCTCCATCTGGTCGACGCGCATCAGGGCGAGATCTCCTGCATCGCGTCGCCGCAGTCGTAGCGCACGCACGGAATCCAGCCTGCGGGTGGTCGCGGCGGGGTGGTGGAGCAGCTCGCTGAAGGGCACGTCCTCATAAGCCGTTGGCATGACATCCACAGTAGCTCGGATGTTGGACTTCTGTGGTGAAGCGGACCCGATGCGACCGTGCATCCTCAAGCCCTGGTGCCCCGTGCCCTCCCATGCCGGAGGGCACGGGGCCTTCAAAGCTTTCGGTCAGCCGCGTGGTAAGCGCTCGACCTCGTAGCTCCAGCGTGTGCTATTTCCCGGCTCGGAACGGAAGCGGAGGATCCGTTCGATGCATTACCGGGCCCAGCCGGCAGTCGGCCCGCTCCAGGTCCGCCAGCAGCGCGAACCACGCGGGGCCGGTCGGTGGTTGGACGATCGCCAACGTGCCCTTGTCCACGGCCCACATCTCCATGAGCGTGCCATCGGGCCGCTTCGTCGCGTCTTTCGCCCCGACGTACGCAACGCGCCCGTGCAGTACCGGAGGAGGAGGTCGGAGAATGACCAAGTCTTGGACGTGGCAGACGAATTCGATGCCCGTCCGCAGGCGGAGGTAGACCTGACGACCCAGCACATCCATGAGTACGCCCTCACGACCCGAGTACGCGTCCCGACACCACGCGTGCCGGTAGCACTCGAAGAACGCGCGGCCCATGTCGAGGTCCTCCTGCGTACTCCCCGAAGGCCACTCCCGGGTGGTCATCGCGTGCCCCGCCCGCCCGAGTGCAGCGCGCGAAACCGCACCGACAACCGCCAGGCCCGCCACAGCCGACGCGGACGCAGGCGCCCAAGCAGCGTCGGGCGCGGGGCGAGCGAGGGAGTGTCGACGCTCGACCCGTCGGCCGGCTTCCGGGCGGGCAGGTACAGCTGTTCGTGCTGCCGATCGGTATCCACGGCCAATGCGCGAGCCGAGCTTCGTCGGGTCCATCCGATGCGATCTGTCATCGTGGTGACGTGTCCTTTCCAGTTGGGGCACGCAGGGGGCGAGACGCTGTCCAGGCATTTCCTCGCCCCCTGCCATCCATCTTTCGTCGTGCCGTCGTTCGACCACGGAACGAATGCGCCGACTCCCTCACCCCGCACGGTCGGTCGGGGAGGGGGTTCGGGTTCAGCCTTGGCACACGCGGGAGTTCATCGCGCGCCGGAGTGACACTTTCGGTTGCAGTGGGTGGTGATTCGGCCACTCTGTGGTCAAGGATCGGCCAATCGGCCTAGCCTTTGAAGAAGCCCACCGTTGCGGATGCAATTGGAACGAAAGAGGGGTACGCGCGTGCGATTCAGGGAGCGTCGGACCGATCCGACAAACGGATCACCGCGTCAACGCGTGGCCGCTCAGATTCGCGAGCACCGCATGCGAGCCGGCATGTCCGTAACGGAGTTGGCCGACGTCGTGGGCTACAGCAAGGCGTCGATGAGCCGCTTCGAGACCTGCGACAGTCCGGTTCCCGAAGAACTGTGCCCGAAGCTCGATGCCGCGTTCGGAACGAACGGGCTGTTCACCGCTCTGTTCGAGATGCTGCGCGGCGTGCGGTTCCCGGATCGGTATTTGGAATACATGGGTCTGGAGAACGACGCCTTGGGCTTGAGGGAGTGGGCAGGGTTCCGTATTCCCGGGCTGCTCCAGACTCCGGCCTACGCGCGAGCGGTCTTTCGGGAAGCGGACCGGGGGGCAGCCGACGAAGAGATCGAAGCCCGTGTCGCTGCCCGGATGGGCCGACGCGCAATCTTCGACAGAACCCCGAGCCCGTACTTCACGGCGATCCTTGACGAGTCGGTCCTACGCCGCTGGATCGGAGGGCCGGTAGTCATGGCGGAACAACTCGCCGCCCTCTTGCCGATGATGGATCACGAGCACGGCACCGCCCGGGTACTGCCCCTCTGTCGTGGGGGACTTGGCCTGAGCGAGGCAACGCAGATCGTGATCGAGTTGGAGGATGGCACGTCGCTGATCTACGTGGAAGGCAGCGCGAGCGGGCAGATCGTCGAGGATCCGGACATCGTCACCACGCGCAAGCGGGCCTACGATCGGGTGAGTGCCTACGCCCTGTCCCCGAGGGAATCGGCAACCATGATCCGTGCGGCAATCAAGGAGTACGAGGCATGCACACAACCCCCGACCTGAGCGCCGCTGCCTGGCGTAAGTCGAGTTACAGCAACGACGATCAAGGTGCGTGCGTCGAGGTCTCCGACGACTTCCCCAGTGTCGTCCCCGTCCGAGACAGCAAGGACCCGAGCATCGGGTACCTGGTCGTGCCCGGCGCCTCCTGGGCTGCGCTCACGGCGTCGTTGCGCGGCTAAGGCAAGTGCCCTGCCCCGTCGCCCGATTCGATGGGTGACGGGGCGTCGCATCGGGTGTGGTTCGGGCGTTACGCCAGGCCGGAGAAGTCGAGGTTGCCGACCGTCAGGCCGGCGTTGAAGCCGCCGTCCAGGTTGATGTTGACGCCGTTGAGGAAGCCGGACGCGTCCGAGCCCAGGAACGCGAGCGCGAGGGCGACGTCGCGGCCGGTGGCGAGTCGGCCGTTGCCCTGGGAGACGTTCCAGTCGATCACCTTGTCGGAGATCGTCTTGCGGAAGTCCGGCAGCAGCGGGGTGTCGATCGGCGACGGGCACACGCTGTTGATCCGCAGGCCCTTTGCGGAGGCCGTGCGGGCGTAGTGCATCGTGTAAACCTGGACGAGTTCCTTGCTGTAGCTGTAGGCGTCACTGCCGAGTTCGTTGCTCGCGAGCCATTCCTGCGCGGCGTCCCAGTCCTCGATCGCGATCAGTTGCTTGATCGCCTCCAGGTGGGACGGCCACGAAATGCCCGCGATCGACGCGGTGTTCACGATCGCCGCGCCCTCGGGCAGCGCTTCCTTGGCCACGAGCGCCTCGGTCAACCGGCGCAGCGAGAGGTAGTTGATCGCGAACACGGTGGGCGCGGGCAGGGTGCCGGCCACGCCCGCGTTGTTGAACAGGGCGTGCACCGGGCCCTCGATCGCGGCGACGGCGGCGTCCACGGAGGCGGGGTCCGACAGGTCGGTCCGGATGAACGTCTGCGCCGACCCGGTCGGCTCCTTGAGGTCGAGCACGGTGACGTGCTCGGCGCCCTGCTCGGCCAACACCTCGACCAGGGCGGCCCCCACACCCGAGAAGCCCCCCGTAACGACAACGCGCTTGCCTTCGAACCCGAACGGGTTGGTCATGGTGAAGTCCCCCTCGTGACAGTGGTTGATCAGACCCTAGGGATCGCTCCTTGATCTGGTCAACAATCTGCTCCGCCGCCACCTCCGCGTCGGAAATCGAAGGCATCGTCGGGCCGGGTCGTCCGCCCGAAACTTTCGCTTGATCTTGTCAAGGAAGCGCCCTACTGTCCCAGAGTGATCCGATTTGCCATCCGCGACGGCGTCGCCGTCGTCACGCTCGACCGACCCGACCGCCTCAACGTGTTCTCCGGGGGAATGGGCCGCGCGTTGGGCGACGCCTACGCGCGGTGCGATGCGGACGACGAGGTGCGGGCGGTGGTGCTGACCGGCGCGGGGCGGGCGTTCTGCGCGGGCGCCGACATGTCGCCGGCAGCGGACACGTTCGCGGGACCGGGACCGGGGCCGGAGTCGGGACCGGGAGTGGCGCCGGCATCGGGGCCCGGGCCTGGGCCGGCGTCGGAACCCCGAGCGCGGGCCTTCAGCGCATCGCCGGTACAGCCGCCCGCCTGGGCGGTGCGCAAGCCGGTGATCGCGGCGATCAACGGGCACGCGATCGGCATCGGGTTCACCCTGGCGATGCAGTGCGACATCCGGATCGTGGCCGAGGACGCCAAGCTGGCGATTCCCCAGGTCCGGCGCGGCATGGTGCCCGACGCTCAGTCGCACTGGACGGTGCCGGCCGCCACATCGCGGGCGGTGGCCGCCGACATCCTGCTCACCGGGCGGACGTTCCGCGGGGGTGAGGCGCTCGCGCTGGGGCTCGCGTCGCGTGCGCTGCCCGCGGCCGAGGTGCTGCCCGCCGCGCTGGAGATCGCCCACGACATCGCCACCAACGTCCACCCGGTATCGGCCGCGCTGACCAAGCGGTTGCTGTGGGCGGACGCCGGCCCGGAGGAGGTGGAACGGCTGGAAACCGCGTACCACCGCATCCTGATGGGCACCGAAGACGCGCGCGAGGGCCCGCGCGCCTGGTCGGAACGGCGCGCGCCGCGCTGGACCGGCACGGTCACCGGCGCGTGGGACCGTGTACGCGAAGCGGAATCCGCGGAATCCTCTGTACAGGAGAACAAGTGACGCCCCCTCAGCTCGATGTCATGGCAGCCGGCCTCACTCTACGCGGCATGCAACGCGCCGCAGCCGCCACCGAGCGGGCCGGCTTCGACGGGCTATGGCTCACCGAAGGTGGTCGCACCGCGTACACCGCCGCGACCGCCGCGGCGCTGGCGACCGAGAGCCTGACCGTCGGCACGGGCATCGCGGTCGCGTTCGCGCGCAGTCCGATGGTCACCGCGTCGGCGGCCTGGGAACTGTCCGAGGCCACCGGCGGCCGATTCGTACTGGGCCTGGGCACCCAGGTGCGCCCGCACATCGAGCGGCGCTACTCGGCCGAGTTCGACCGGCCGGGGCCGCGACTGCGCGAGTACGTCGGCGCGTTGCGGGCGATCTGGGCGGCCTTCCGGGGCGAGGAACGACTGCGCTTCAAGGGCGACTTCTATCAGTTCACGCTGATGACGCCGGAGTGGACGCCGGGCGGTTCGATCGCCGACCCGCCGATCTACCTGGCCGGGGTCAACCCGTGGATGTTGCGGATGATCGGCGAGGTGGCGGACGGCCTGCACATCCACCCGCTGCACAGCGTGCGCTATATCCGGGACGTGGTCCGTCCCGAACTCGCCGCCGGCGGCGCGGCCGAGGACTTCGCGCTGGTCTGCCCGGTGATGACCGCGACCGGCGACACCGAGGAGGAGATCGAGGCCGAACGCGCCAAGCTGCGCTTGCGGCTGGCCTTCTACGGCTCGACGCCCGGCTACGCCAAAGTCTTCGAAACCCACGGCTGGGACGACCTCCAGCCCCGCCTGCACCGCCTCTTCGGCGCCAAGGACCGCGCCGGCATGGCCGCCGCGATCGACGACGAGGTGCTGGACACGCTGACGGTGAGTGCCCCGTGGGACGGCTTGGCGGAGGCGTTGATGAACCGATACCGCGGGGTCGCCACGCGCGTCGTCGCCTACTCGGCGGTGAGCACCTGGCGCGAGGACACCGAGGCGATCGAACGCTGGACGGAGGTCGCCGCAGCCTTCCACGAACTGGGTTGAGGGGTATAGGGGTTGAGGGCGCGGGCGTGGGTGACTTCGGCAACGGCGGGGCCCCTATGCGTTTGGTCGGCGTGGCGGGGGACTTCGTCAGGGGGTGAGGATTGCGGCATGACGACGTGGTTTCGCACCTACTTCGAGGACGAAGATCTGTGGCTGTACTTCGAGGCCGACGACGAGGGCTGGGCGACGCGTCAGGTCGCGACCCGAGGGGCGGACGCGCAACCGGTGACGGCCGCTTCCCTGGAGGAAGTCCTACATCTGCGCGACAACGCCGACCGGGCCGCGATGGGTGGCTGTGAAAGGCAGTCCGGTGTGCTCTCCGAAGGCAACCCGGACGGCCGGCAGGACCAGCCCCGGGCTGCCGAGATCTCCGCCGAGGAGTTCGAGCGCTTGTGGGCCGGGGCCGACAAACCCTTGCGGCTTGATCGGTCGTGGAGGTCTCGAACCGGATCGCGGCGAAACCTGGGGAGTCGCGGGCTCACGTGACCTGCGGTTTTGCCGGGGCTGGGCAAGTGCGGGGGAGCCGAGCGTTGGTTTCGTGCACTTCAGGTGTGACTCACCGCTCCACCCGATCGAATCCCGTCGAGGGAGTCGGAACCCGGACCCCGACGCACTCGTCTCGCTCCGCGCTCGACCCGACCTGCGGCTTTCGAGCCCGGCGAAGCAGTAACGCCCAACCGCATCCTGCTTCGTGACGCCTCGTCACCCCGAACGGCCCACCGCCGGCCGAAACGCCCCGGCCCACTCGCGCACCCCACTCGCCCGGCCGACCCAACCCGCCGCCCGCCCCTTCCTCCCGCCGCCGGCGCCCCTTCTGCCGACCGGCATCCCATCTCGCCGGGAAACCCAAGTCCCGCGACGACGGGCGGCCCCGGATCCGACTCGGCTTCGCCGTGCACCCGACCCCACCCACGCCCCAGGACCGCGACGACACCCCCGCTCCCGACCGTGCCCGCGACCGCGCACCTGGCCGCGGCCGCCCCCGACCTCGCCCGTGTACCCGGC
>NZ_JBEXCV010000025.1:0-74736 GCF_040605455.1 Embleya sp. NPDC005575
GGCGTGGGTGCCGCGCCCGCGGGCGGTGGGGGGGCCGCCCTCGGCGGCCGCCGGGGGGGGGCCGCGGCCGCGTCGCCTGGCCCGCGGGGTGCCGCCCCCCGCCCCCGCGCCGCGCCCCCCCCCGCCCCCCCCCCGACGCCGGGTCCGGCCAACGTGCCGGCAACCAGCGCCGCGACCAGACCCATTCGCAGTCGACCCCGCATGTCCCGCTCCCGTCCTCGAAGTACCGGACACGAAGCTAGGAATCGGCGTCGGTAGCCTGCGTCGCGCCAGGGAGTGGACTCGGCGGGTAGCTCTTGGGGACTACGCGGGTCAGCCGCGCGGCACCGAACCGGACAAACCGCGGAAGGTTTGCCTGCCCGCGATTCCCGCTGCGGCGGATCGGCCGACGGGAACACGGGCGCGAGCCTCAGGTATCACCCCGGCTCTCCTCCGCTGGGGTGACGCGCGCCGGCCCGGGCCGGCTACCGTTGAATCCGTGACTTTTCGCCCCGTCGAGTCGACCCGCCGCCCGTTCCCGTCCTGGTCCCCGGCCCGACGCTCGCTCGTCTTCGACGTCACACTCGCGGTCTCGGTCGGGGCGCTCACCTCCGGGCTGAACTTCGCCCAGCACCTTCGGGATTCGGGCGGCGACTTCACGGACACCGGTGCCCGGGTGTCCTTCGCGGTCGAGTTGATCGCCGGACTGGTGCTGGTCATCCGGCGTCGGCATCCCGTGCTGTGCGCGTGGATCGCGGCACTCACGCTGTTGCGGGAGCAGGCCCTGGGCGGTTGCTTCGCGGCCTACGCCGTCGCGGTGTACGTGAACGATCGGCGCAGGATGTGGCTGACCATCGGGGTGCTGTGTGTGGCCACCTGGCATCCGTGGGACTGGCGGGATCTGGGCAACGGCACCGCGAACATGCTCGCGATCCTCACCCCCGCGTGCTACGGCCTGTACATCGCTTCCCGCCGCCGACTCATCGCCGCGCTGGGCGCGCGGGCCGAACGCGCGGAGCGGGAACAGGAGTTGCGCGCCGAGCAGGCGCGCGAGGAGGAGCGCAACCGGCTCGCCGGGGACATGCACGACATCGTCACGCATCGGGTCAGCCTGATGGTTTTGCAGGCCGGCGCGATGCGCTCGCGGGCACCCGACGACGCGACCCGTTCGGCGGCCGAGGACCTGCGCTCGACCGGCTGTCAGGCGTTGGCCGAACTGCGGGATCTGGTCGCGGTGTTGCGCACCGCCGAGGAGCGCAACGCGGGCGCTCCGGTGGAACCCGCCGTGCTCGACCTGTCCGCCCTGGTGGACGAGTCTCTCGCGGCGGGTGTGGATGTGCGACTGGACGTGGAGGGCCCCGTGCGGCCCGCTTCGCCGGTGGTGGTGCGCACCGCGTATCGAGTGGTCCAGGAATCGCTGACCAATGTGCACAAGCACGCTCCCGGCGCCTTCGTCCGCATCCTGCTCCGGTATGCCCCCGCCGAAGTGCGGATCACCGTCACCAACACCGCGGCCACCGGTCCGCGCGAGATCGAACTGGGCTCGGGCGGCACCGGATTGGTCGGTCTGGCCCGGCGGATCGAATTGACCGGCGGCACCTTCGGCGCGGGCCCGCGCCCGGACGGCGGGTTCGTGTTGGACGCGCGGCTGCCCCTGGCGCCGACCGAGTCGGCCGAGGCGACGGACCCGCCGGCGGCGACCCCGACCGCGCCGGAGCAACCTGCGCCGTCGGATCCGGTCGAATCGCCGAGCGCGGCCGGCCGACCGGCCCGATCGCGAGCGCTGCGGGCCGCCGGCCGAGCGCAGCGACCCACCGTGCCACGACCGCAGGCGGAGCCGGAGTCGACACCGGGAGTACTCACCGGGTCACACCCCGAAACCGGCTGATACCCGGCGGAACCGGCCGCGTCGGTTTCCGCATCCTCGACACGTGTCACCGGCGCTTGGGTGTTGACTTGGCCGGCCCTCGGATGGACCCTCGGGCCAGCCACATCGCGGGCCGCCGGCGGCGGGCGCCGGCTCGGCATCGCATCGTCCAGGCACGCCGTCACGTCGTGGAGCCGGGCACATCCAGCACACACGGCGCAGCACCGACATCGCGATCCACCAGGTAACTCGGCACCGCAGCATATCGATCGTCCGGAATCGGAATCTCCGCTTCCGCATGTCGAATTCCCCCGGGCTGCAGGCCCTCGGGACGCCCCGAAAGGCGACCTGATGCCACGACTGAGCGACACGAATCCGGACCACCCCACCGACCCCCCGACCCGCTCCTCGAATCCCCTGTCCGGCGCACCCTCGCGCCGGGCGCTCCTCGGCGGCATCGCCGGCGCCGCACTGGCCGCGACCCGGTGGACTCCCGTCGGCCTGATCCCGGCGACCGAGGCGGGTGCCGCGCCCACCCCGCCGAACTTCCCGTCCGGCATCCCGCTGGGCGTGCAGCAGTACCGGAACTGGTCCGGCGAACTGCGCGCCGACGACGTCTGGACCGCGGTACCCGCGCGCCCCTCGGATGTCGTGGTGCTGGCGAACTGGGCCCGGGCCAACGGCTATCGGCTGCGCCCGCGGGGAATGAGCCACAACTGGTCGCCGATTCTGATCCCCGCCGGCGCGGACACCTCGCATACCCTGCTGGTCGACACCACGCAGAATCTGACCTCGCTGGTGGTCAACCCGGGATCGCCCACCACGGTGACCGTGCAGACCGGGTGCAGCGTCGAACGCCTGTTGACCCAACTGGAGCAGGCCGGGCGCGGGATGATCGCGACGACCGCACCGGGCAAGCTGAGCGTCGGCGGCGTACTGGCCATCGGCGCGCACGGCAGCGGAATCCCGACACCGGGCGAGACCCTGCCGCAGGGCGGCACGTACGGCACGCTGAGCAACCTGGTGTTGTCGCTGACCGCGGTGGTGTGGGACCAGGCCGCGGGCGCCTACGTACTCAAGACGTTCCAGCGCAACGACCCGGAGATCGGCCCGTTCCTGGTGCACCTGGGTCGCGCCTTCGTCACCGAGGTCACCCTCCAGACCAATGCGAATCAAAGGCTGCGCTGCCAGAACTTCTATCACGACCAGATCGGCACGCTGCTGGGCCCACCCGGCGGCGGCGGCAAGAAACTCGCCGACTACATCCGCGACTCGGGCCGGGTCGAGGTGATCTGGTTCCCGTTCACCACCGTGCCCTGGCTCAAGGTGTGGAGCGTGGCACCCGGCAAGCCGTGGGTCTCCACCCAGATCAACAACCCGTATCCGTACACGTTCGCCAACTTCGTCACCGAGGACCAGGCCCACTTCCTGGCCGACATCGCCACCGGCAACGTGGGCGCGACGGAGGTGTTCACCAACGCCGAGATGGCGGTGGTGGGTTCGGGCTTGATCGTGACCTGGACCTGGGACATCTGGGGGTGGTCGAAGAACACCCAGCTCTTCGTCGAGCCGACCACGCTGCGCATCCACGAGGGCGGCTGGGCGGTGTTGACCGCGCGGGCCAACGTACAGCGGGTGCTCAACGAGTTCTTCGTCAAGTACACCGGCCTGCTGAGCGCGTACAAGGCCAACGGCCAATATCCGTGCAACAGTCCGATCGAGCTGCGGGTGACCGGTGTCGACCGGGCGAGCGAGGTGGTCACCGCGAACGCGGTCGAACCGGCGTTGTCCGCCGCCCGCCCGCGCCCCGATCACCCCGAGTGGGACACGGTGGTGTGGCTGGATGTGGCGACCCTGCCCGGGACGCCCGCCAACCACGACTTCTACCAGCAGATGGACGCCTGGATCTGGGGCAACTACACCGGCGACTACGCGTGCGTGCGGCCGGAGTGGTCCAAGGGCTGGGCGTACGGGGTCGGCGGCGCGTGGACCGACACGGCCGCCGTGACCGGCCGGATCCCGAATTCCTTCCGCACCGGCCTGCCCACCACGAGCAACTTCGACGCCGCCCGGGCCACGTTCGCCAAGTACGACCCGGGCCGAATCTTCTCCAACTCCTTCCTCGACGTCCTCCTGCCCTGACCACGCCGCCCCGGCCCTCGGCGTCGACCACGACCTCGGTCACCGCCCCCTGCGGACCGACCCGCGCGACGCCCTCCCCGCCCGGCCCCGGCCGGGTGGGGAGGTACCGTTTTCCGGTGCGCACCGTGGAACTGACCCTGGACGGACCGACCGAATCGGCGGTCCGTCGGGTGTGGGAGGAGTTGGCCGAGCTCGGCCTGCCCGGACAGGGGCTGCGGCCGTCCGCCGCCAACCGCCCGCACCTCACCCTCGGCACGTGTCACGAACTCACCGACTCGATGCGCGAGTCGCTCGCCGAGGCGTTCACCGCGCTGCCCCTGGAGGTGGAGTTCACCCGACCGGTGCGCTTCGGTGGCCGATCGCGCACCGTCGCGTGGGAGGTGTCGCCGACCGACGCACTGCTCGCGCTCCAACTGCGGGTGTGGCGCGTCATCGATGCGCAGAACCCGTACCACCACCCGGCGGTCTGGGTCCCGCACGTGACACTCGCCCGCACGCTGCGCCCCGGCGACGCGTGGCAGGAGCGGGCGTGGCGGCTGCTTCAGGGACGGCCCGCCGTGCCGGCCGTGCTGATCGGCGCACGCAGCTACGACCACGCCACCGACACCGCCGAGGACCTGCCGCCCGCCGACCGGGCCGCACCGGCAGGCGAGTAACCCGCCTCGAACGGGCCGGCCGGGGCCGGCCCGATCGTCACCGGGACCCGGCGCCGCTGCCGTAGCCGTCGCTGTCGCCGCTACGCTCCCCATCGCCGTCGAGCCAGCCGTCGTCCAACGCGCCGTTGTTGTCGTGGACGACGAACTCGCGTTCCACCGAAGTGATCTCGTACCCGGCCAGTGCGGTCACCAAAGCCGCCGTCGCAGCCGCCGCGGACTCGTCGCCGACCCGGTGGCAGCGCTGGGTGACGAACCGCTCGGACCGCCCGTCCACCCGAACGCGGCGCGCGTTGTGCGACAGGTGCGCACCGTGCCCGACCACCTCGGTGGCCAACGCGGCCAAGTCGGCGTCCGCGGTCAACACGAGCTTGAGGTGATGCTCGAAGTACAGGTCGGGCCCGAGCGCGCGCGCCGCCGCGTCCGTGCGCGGCACGCCGGGATGCCACGGCGCCGCCTCGATCTTGATCCGGGTCACCGGATATCCGTCCCCGCGCAGCACCGCCGTCAACTCGGCGGCCCGCTCGCGGGCCAGGGCCAGGGTCGTGGTCGCCCGTTCGGTCAGCATCGGCTGGGACATCGTGCGCCCGCGCGCGAGCACGATGTGGGTCAGGCCCACCCCGTATCCGCCGGCCCGGCGGGCCAGTGCGTTCACGTCGTCCGTATCCACCGTGACGTGCGTCTCGAACTCCCCGATCAGGTCCGCGGGGAAGGCGCGGGGCTCGTCGCCGGCTCGGCGGGCCCGGCTGGTCTCGGTGGCTTCGGTCGACGCGTGCACCGCTCCATCCTCGCAGCAGGCCGCGGGTGGCACCGGAAATAATCGATGCGCGGGCCGGGTGTCCGGCTCCGCATAATGGCGCGCATGCCGACCCGAGCGGAAGAACTCACCAGCACCCTGGACGCGCTGCCCCACCGCGAGCGTACGCGGGAGATTGCCCGCGTTGCCCGGCGGCTTCGTGAGTCGGCCGAACTACCGGCAACCCTGGCCGAGTTGGCTGGCCCCACCGGCTACGAGCGGGGCCTCGCGTTGACCATGGCGATCGTCGCGGGTGACGTCGAGCACGTGATGCGGGCCACGCGCGATCGAGATCTCGCCCTGGCTCGGCGCGCGGTGAGCGCGACCCGTACGCTCCCGGTGCCCGACGCCACCTTGGCCGAGTTGCTGGACGACGCCCCCTCGGCGCTGCGCGACTCGATCTACCGCGCCATCCGCACCGGCCAGCGCACGGCGTTGGCGGATCGCCTCATCGCGCAGGTGCTCGCGGTGCGCGGACCGGTCGAGGCGGCCCGGGTACTGCCGGCGTGCGGTCCCACCGTGGCGGCCGAGTACGTCGGCGTACTCGGCCACGTCGACCGGGTCTGGGACACGTTCGTGCGCCGCTATCCGGCACTCGGCCTCGACGACGCGGAGCGCCGCCTGGCCGCCCTGCCCGTCTCCGACCAAGACGGGTGGTGGGCCCGGCACGGCGTCGGTGTGGTCGCGGCCGGCGAACGATTCCCGCATCGGGTGCTCGACCTGATCGAGCGTCATCCCACCCGCGGGCCGCTGCCCTGGGCCTTCCTCGGCGGCATCCAGCCGTTCGTCACCGCGGATCGGGCCCGGGTGCTCCGGCTGCTCGCCGGCTCCGAGCGGCGCGGACGCACGTTGTCCGGCGTAAGCACGAGCGCGCTGCGCCGACTGGCTGCCGCCGGGCCCGGCTGCGCCGAACTGCTCGCGCTGGGCCGCGCGGTGCGCACCAACGAGGCGAACACGGTCCGGCTGCTCAAGGCGCTGGCGCCGAGCCTGCGCGCCGATTTCCTCGACGCCGTACACGCCGACCGGGATCGCAGCCGGGACCTGCTCGGCGGCGCTCTGCTCGACGTGCTCCCGCACGCGCGTCGCCACGCCGAGGCGCGTCGGATGCTCGCGCTGCCCTCGATCGCGGCCGACGAGCCGCGCCGGTTGCCCCTGCTCGCCTACCTGCCGCTCGCCGAGGCGCAGGCAGAACTCGCCGCGACCACCCGGCTGCCCGACGCCAATGCCCGAGCCGAGGGCTATCGGCGGCTGATCGCGTGTGCGGCCCGGTCCGGTGACCCCGAGCGGTTCGGTGCGACGCTGCGCGCGCTGACCCGGCTGCGCAACGAGCAGGACCCGGTGCGCGGCGCCGCGTTGTCGGCGATCGCCGAGGCGCATCCGCGCCTGTTCGACGCGGAGTCGGTGGACGTGCTCACCGACCTGGTGCGCCACACGCTGGAGGCACGGGACACCTCCTACCGCACTCGGGCCGCGCTCACCGACCTGGCCGGACGGCTGCTGACCCATCACGTCGTGGGCGGCGCACCGGAGTTGACCGGCTGGGCGCTGACCACCTTCGAGCAGGTCGCGGGTCGGTCGGGCACGATCCGCCTGGCCGGGCTCGCCGACAACCTGCGCCGCGGTCGCGAGCGGGAGATCCTGGACGCGCTGCTGCCGTGGATCCGGGCCCAGGTCGCCCGGGGCGACCTGTGGCTCGCGTTCGCCCTCGCCGGGACGCTGGACCGGCGGGCGTGGGCGTTGGAGCCGTTGCAGGAGATCCTGCACGAGGCCACCCGCGCCGGGTCGGACGCCGTCGCGAGCACCGCGATCACGCTGTGGTTGGCCGATCCGCGGCGGCGCGCCGAGCGGGTCGCCGAGTTGGTCGGTCGGGACGAGTCGACGCCGACCCTGCCGGTGGTCCTGCATGCGCTCGCCTATCGGCGGACCGACCTGCTCGACGGCTACCTCGACGGCCGCACGTTGCGTGGCCGGTTCGCCACGCGTGGGGTGCGCTGGGTCCCGTATCTGCCGTTCGACGCCATGGCCCGGCTGTTGCCCAGGCAGCAGCGTGCCTATGCGGCGCGCCTGGTCGAACTCGCCAACGACGTCCGCCAGCACGGCGACACCCGAGTGGACGCGATCCGTCGCCTGGCCCGGGTGCCGCGGTTCGGCCGCCCGGAGCTGCTGCGGTATCTGACCGCCACCGAAGTGCCGTTGGTCGAGGCCGCGCTGAGCGGGCTCACCCATACCGACGACCCCGGCGCGGCGCTGCCGATCCTGCTGGCACACGTCGGCGACGACCGGGCCCGGGTGGCCGCGTACTCGATGTCGCGCGCCGCCCGGTACGTGGCGCCGGGGGTGCTCGAACCGGCGCTGCGCCGGGTGTTGTTCGAGCCGGCCAAGGTGACCTCGCGCAAGGAGGCGGCCCGGGTCGCGTTGCGCGAGGCGCTGCCGGGCGCGGTGGAGCTGTTGGCGCAGGCGTGGTCGGCGCCGGATCAGCATCGCGACGTGCGCGGCGCGATCCTGGCCCAGTTGGCCAC
The DNA here is from genome assembly GCF_040605455.1 of Embleya sp. NPDC005575. Classification (NCBI taxonomy): domain Bacteria; kingdom Bacillati; phylum Actinomycetota; class Actinomycetes; order Kitasatosporales; family Streptomycetaceae; genus Embleya; species Embleya sp. NPDC005575. The sequence continues at coordinate 7,957 of NZ_JBEXCV010000025.1, forward strand.
CCGGCTGGACGACGAACGGTCATGGGCCGTGCTGTGGGCGGGAATCGAGGGTCCGCGCGAGGCGGCCCAGGCGATCGTGGCCCGGCCGCCGGCCGCACTGGCGCCGGCTTGGCGGGCCGGGTACGCGCGGTTGCTCACCACCGCGTGCGCGAGCGCGGACGTCGAGGTGCGGCGGGCCGCCTATCGGGCCTTCCCGCGCTGGGCCCGATACTCGCCCGCCGGCGTCGCCGTGATTTCGGACGCGGTCCTGGACCCGACCGACTCGGTCGGGTGGCGCGAGGCGGCCGACGCGCTGCACACCTTCACCACGGACGGCATCGCACCGACGACCTACCTGCACGTGATCACGTCGCTGATCGCGCAGGATGGCGCACCGGACGCGCCGAACGCCGAGCCGGACCGCGATCGCCCGGCCCGGCAGCGGCTGACCGTGCTGCTCGGGCAGGCCCGCGCGTGGGCGGCCCGCAGTCCTGCCGAATCGGCCGCGGTGTTGCGCCCGGTGCGGGCCGCGCTGGCCGGCGTACCGGAGTTGCGGATCGAGGCGGCCACGCTGACCACGTCCGGTCTGCCGTTGACCGGCGACGCGGTCGGGGCCGCACTGACCGACCTGGTCGAGTTGTGTGCCGGCCGGGCGTTGCCCGCGATCGCCGCGGCCGGCGTACTGCGCGATCGCCTCGGTCGGGCCGGCGCGCCACTCGATACGGCCGCGCTGTCGGCCGCCGCACGCACGCTCGCCGTGCATGCGGCGCCGGCAGCCGGACTGTTCGGCTGCGAACTGGTCCGGGCACTGGGCGCGCGGGCCGGTTGGCCGGCCGAGTGGCGCGCGCTGCTGCGCGAGTTGCGCGCGCACCCGGACCCGGACGTGCGCGAGACGGCGTTGGCGGTGCGCACCGCCTCGTCCTGAGCCGCGGACCGAGCGGCCGCACCGAACCGGGCGATCAGCTCTGTTCGGTGCGCAACAGCCGCAGGAACGCCTTGATACCGGAGATCACTTCCTGGTTGTCGGTCAACCGGCTGATGGTGTCCTCGAATCGGCGACCAAGGGCGTCGATCTTGTGGTCGGTCGCGCGGAATTGCTCGGCCGCCCGCTCGGCGTCCTGTTCGGTGGTGGTCCTGAGCGACGCGACCGTCTCGATCAGCTCCTTGGTCCGCTCGTCCAGGCCGTCGACCCTGCGCTCCAACGTGGCCACCCGGTCGATCAGCGCGAGCACGTCCTCGCGCGGATGAGTCACCTCCCGCAGCATGCTCCGCAACCGCTGACCCAGGTGCTCCAGGTATGCCTGGCTGGGCCGGAACAAGGTGCTGAGCAGGTAGAACCCGGCGAACCAGTAGCCGACCACACCACCGGATGCCCAGGTGATCACCGCGATCACCGCGGCCGAGACGACATGCGCGCCGATCGCTCCCCACAACAACCGACGAGCGATCCGGCGCGCCTCCGCGTCACGCGCCTCCGGGACTGCGAGGCCCTTCTCCCGGCTGATCGCGATCTCCCGGATCAGTTGCCGGGCCCGGAAGTACAGATTCCACGGCACGGTCAGCACCGCGATCAGCCAGAACAGGCACAACGCGCCCGCGCCCAACGACAACAGATCGGCCAACGACGTGTCGTTGACGAAATACAGGACGATGCCCAACACCGTCGTCCCGACCAGCAGCAAAGCTCCCAAGCCTTTGGCCGCACTCACCCGAACTCCACTCCCCCACCCGGCAATCCGGCCACCCGGGCCGGGTGACCTGCTCGGACTGTAGGGCAACCCGATCACGCCCGCTGGGTCGCCGGGGCGTGCGAACGCCCGGGACCCCGCCGTGTGGGGTCGAGCGTCAGGCGTGGTCCGGGGAACCAGGAGCCGTGGATGCCGGCCGGCACCCGGCGCGGGAGTTCGACGGTCGCGATCGGCGCGGCGGTGATGTCCCGCGCGTCCAGTACCAGCAACTCCCACGTTGGCCTCCTGGAGCGCGAGCAACCGACCGCCGTGCTCGACGATGTGGGTGCCGGCGATGCTCACGGTCCGGTCCACGCTGCCGTCCTCGCGCAGGAACGACGCGCCGTCCAGGGCGGGAGTGCGGGCCCCGCGCCGGCCGGCGCGGTGCTGGTGTGGACACAGCTGCACGGCGTGGTCGGCCTGGAGGTGGCCGGCCGGTTCGAGGGCATGGGCCACCCCCCTCGACGCTGCTCGTCACCACCCTGGACGCGCTCGCCGACAGCTTCGCACTGGCCTGACCGGCACCGCCGGCCCCGATCGGCCGCGGCCGGAGCGCCGATTCCGGCGCCCGGCACCGATTGAAAAATGGCGGGCCGGGGCCGACCGACCCCGACCCGCCGATCGTTCGTGCGGATCGCCTACCGCGCGCCCAGTTCCTCGGCGAGCGCGGTCGCGAACGCGTCGATGTCGCCCTCGGTGGTGTCGAACGCCGTCATCCAGCGCACCTCACCGGTCGACTCGTCCCACGTGTAGAACCGAAAACGCTTCTGCATGCGCTCGGTGACATCCGCGGGCAGCACCGCGAACACCGCGTTCGCCTGCGGCATCCGGCTCAGCTTCACGCCGTCGAGGTCGGCGACCTTCTCCGCGAGCAAAGTCGCCATCGCGTTCGCGTGCCGTGCGTTGCGCAGCCACAGGTCGCCCGCGAGCAGCGCCTCGAACTGCACCGACACGAAGCGCATCTTCGAGGCCAGTTGCATCGCGGCCTTGCGCAGATACGCCACACCACGCGCCGCGTCGGGGTTGAGCACCACGACGGCCTCGCCGAACATCAGGCCGCTCTTGGTGCCGCCGAAGGACAACACGTCCACGCCGACGTCGGTGCTCAGCGCGCGCAGCGGCACGTCCAGCGCCGCGGCCGCGTTGGCCAGGCGTGAGCCGTCCAGGTGCGCGAGCATGCCGTTCTCGTGCGCGTGCTCGACCAGCGCGGCGATCTCGTCCGGCGTGTAGACCGTGCCCAGTTCGGTGCTCTCCGCGAAGGAGACCACGCGCGGCTGCGCCCGGTGCTGGTCACCCCAGCCCCACGCGTGGGTGTCCACGAGTTCGGGGGTGAGCTTGCCGTCGGGAGTGTCCACGGTGAGCAGTTTCAGGCCGGCCACCTTCTCCGGCGCACCGCACTCGTCCACGTTGATGTGCGCGGATGCCGCGCAGATCACCGACTCCCACCGGTCGGTCATCGACTGGAGGCCGACCACGTTGGCACCGGTGCCGTTGAACACCGGGAACACCTGCGCCCGTTCGCCGAAGTGCGCACGGAAGACGTCGGTGAGGTGCTCGGTGTACACGTCCTCGCCGTACGAGATCTGGTGCCCGCCGTTGGCGGCGCCGATCGCGGCCAATACCTCGGGGTGGATGCCCGCGTAGTTGTCGCTGGCGAAGCCGCGCGCGTCGGGGTCGTGACGCGGGGTCAGGGGACGTTCAGGCACAGTCTTTTCCCGTTCAGGTCGATTGCCGCAGTGGTCCACAGGCCGGCGATCTCGTCGGCGAGATCGGCCACGTCGGTGAAGCCGGCGAATTTGGCGTTGGGTCGAGCCTCTCGCATCGCGTCGTTGACGAGCGCCTTGACCACGAGGATGGAGGCCGCCGCGTCGGTCTCGGCGAACGCGTCGGCGAGCGCGAGCGTCCAGGTCTCCGCGGCCGCCTTGGCCGCCGCGTAACCCGCGTTGCCCTGGGTCGGCCGACCGGCCGCCGCCGCGGAGATCAGCACGAACCGCCCGCGCGCACTGCGGGCGAGCGCCTCGTGGAAGGCCAGGCTGGTGTGCTGCACGGTACGCACGAGCAGGTCGTGCAGGAACACCCAGTCGTCGAGCGAGTTGTCGCCGAACTTCTTGCCCCCGCGCCAGCCGCCGACCAGGTGCACGAGTCCGTCCACGCGCCCGTGCTCGCGCTCGACGTCCGCCGCCCACCGGCGGGTGGCGGCCACGTCGAGCAGGTCCACCACCGCGCCGCTCGCGCCGGGCGCCGCGTCCACGCTCTCCCGCAACCGCTCGGCGTCCGCGTCGGCGCCGTACACATGCGCACCGGCCCGCGCAAGCCGCGCGAGCACCGCGCGTCCGGTCGGCCCACCCGCACCCGCGACCGCGATCACCGCGCCGTCGAGACCGTTCATCACATCCACTCCTCGTTTACCGTGCTGTTCGCCTCGCCCTTGCCCAAGCTCGCCGTGCCGGGCCGGCGGCCCCGCGACGTCGTCGCGCACACCCTCGCCGAGCCGGGTGCGGCGTACCGGTCACGACGCCGCGACCGCCCGCTCCGTCACATCCTCCGCGAGGCCCTGTATCGGGCTGTCCGCGGTGATCCCCCGGGTCGAGGCGATCACATCGCGCAGCCGCCGGTTGAGCGCCTCGTAGAACATGCTCAGCGGGAACTCGTCCGGCAGCACCGCGTCCACGAGCACCTTCGGCGGCCCGTCCATCGGCAGCGCGGCGGGCCCCTTCGCCCACACGGAGCCGGGGTGCGGCGGCACGTACTCGGCGACCAGCGCGTAGCCGGCCAGCCAGTGGCCCACCTTCGAGCGATCCACACCCTCGCGGTAGAGCCGGTCCACCTCGTCGTAGAGCCCGAGCACCGCGTCGGTGATCCGGTCCCAGTCCACGCCGAGCCGGTTGTCCGCCCACTCGAGCACGCCCGCGCGGTGCAGGTAGGCGAACAGCAGTTGGCCGCCCAGCCCGTCGTAGTTGCGCACCCGGCCGCCGGTGACCGGGAAGCGGAACAGCCGATCGAAGATCACCGCGTACTGCACCTGGCGCGCGGTCGACACACCCTCGGCGGCCAGCGTGACCGCCTCGCGGAACGCGGTCAGGTCACACCGCAGCTCCTCCAGCGCGTACATCCAAAACGGCATGCGCTGTTTGATCATGAACGGGTCGAACGGCATGGGGCCGCGCATGTGGCTGCGGTCGTGGATCAGGTCCCACAACACGAACGCGTCCTGGGCGAGCTGCTGGCTCTGCACCAACTCCACTGCCTCCGGCGGCAGTTCCAGGCCGAGCGTCTGGGACGCGGCGGCCCCGACCCGGCGGAAGCGGGCCGCCTCGCGGTCGCAGAAGATGCCGCCCCAGGTGTACGTGGGTACCTCGCGCACGGCCACCGTCTCCGGAAAGAGCACCGCCGAGTCGGTGTCGTAGCCGGCGGTGAAGTCGACGAACGCGATCGGCACGAACATCGCGTTGTCGTAGCGCCCGGCCTCCAACTCGGCCAGCCACTGCGGCCACACCACGCGCAACAGCACCGCCTCGACGTTGCGGTTCGGGTTGCCGTTCTGGGTGTTCATCGGGAACACCACGAGGTGCTCCAGCCCGTCACGCCGATCCTGCTCCGGGCGGAACGCGACGAGCGAGTCCAAGAAGTCGGGGCGACCGAAGCCCTCCGCCGACCAGCGCCGGAAATCGGCCACGACCGCGTCGAGGTACGCCTCGTCGTGCGGGAACAGCGGTGCGAGCCCGGTGATCGAGGAGGTGATGTCGGCGACCAGCGCCCGGGCGGACGCATGGTCGGACGGCTCGATCGAACCGTCCTTGGCCTGCAGCGGACGCAGGTCGGCGACGGATTGCTTGAGCACGGGCCACAACGGGTGATCGACGGCGGTACGGACGGCTACGCGGGTCATGTTCGACATGGAACCCTCTCAGGAGAAAGCAGGAACCACGGTCAGGTGAACCTACGTCAAAAGATTTTAATGCCGCAAGGGTCTTTCAAACGCAATCTTATCGTCACGGGTACGGTTTGCCCGAATAAGTTGAGATTGATCTCGATGCTCATCGGCGACGCTTGCCCACCGAGACGGCGCACATGGAGGAAGGCGCGAGATTTCGCCGGCTCGGCGGACGACGCCTGTGGCTCTTGACCATCGATCACACCCGTCCCTACAGTCTGGTTCCGCTGAACGGAATGCTGATTCCGGATAACGAAATAGCTGGCTGGGGGCACGCCCCGGATCTGCATCCACTCCCACTGCCCGATCCTGCGACCCCGCATGTCCGATGGGCCGGCCCGTCGCGCGACGGCACCCGATGTGGAGGCACCGATCATGGGCCGGCGAACCACCGGGAGGACCGCAGCCGCGGGGGACGCGGCCGTGGCGCCACAAGCGTCGCCCGCGAGCGGGACGCCGGCCGCGCATCCCGTGGGCGAGATCCTGCCGCCGGGACGGATGCCGGCCGGTGCCTGCGACACGTGGCCACGATGTAGGGCCGGAGTGGTCGCCCCGCCGCTGATCATCGGCGGCGCGCCGGGCCTGTCCACCTCGGAGCCGACCATGCTGCTCGGTCCTCGGCGGCGCCGGCGTGGTGCCGTTCGACACCGTCACCGGCCACACCGGAGCCGCTCGGCCCGAACCTGCCGGCGAACCCGCCGGGGCCGCCCACGAGCAGCCCGCACAGACCGCGAAGGCGCCCGCCCGCGCCCGACCGTCACCCATCCGGGCCGGCAACGCGGTTCGGTCGCGGGCCACTTGACCCGACGTTTCCCGAACACGGGCGTAGGCCCCGCCGAAGTACTCGGCGGGGCCTACGTGGTGACGGTGGATCAGATGGAGAGCTGGGTGCCCACGCCGATCAGGTTCGGGTTGCTCCCGATGACGCCCGCGTTGGCGGCATACAGGGCCTTGTAGCCACCCTTGACACCGAGCTTGGCGGCGACTCCGGACAGCGTGTCACCGGCCTTGACGGTGTAGGTGCCGGAGCCCGACGCCTGCTTGGTCGCGGCCTGCTTGGTCGCGGCCTGCTTGGTCGCGGCCTGCTTCGGTGCGGCCTGCTTCGGTGCGGCCTGCTTCGGCTGCGCCTGGACCTTCGGCGCGTTGCCGGCGGAGGTCTTCGGCGCGTTCTCGGTCACGGGCTTGGCCTCGGCCTTGGGCGCGGCCTTCGGCTCGACCTTGCTCTTGGTCTTGCCGGTGGTCGACGAGTCGGCCGTGGCGGAGGCGTTCCCGCCCTTGCCCAGACCGGCCTTCTGCGAGCAGACCGGCCACGCGCCCGGACCCTGGCTCGCCAGGACCCGCTCGGCGACCGCGATCTGCTGGTCCTTGGTGGCCTGTTGGGCGCTGGGGGCGTACTGGCTGCCGCCGAACGCGTTCCAGGTACTCGGGGTGAACTGCAGACCGCCGGAGAAACCGTTGCCCGTGTTGATGCCCCAGTTCCCGGTGCTCTCGCACTGGGCGACCGCGTCCCACGTGGACGAGGACGCGGCGTTCGCGCTGCCCGCCATGCCCACCAGGGGAAGGACGAGACCCGCACCGGCGGCGACGGCGATGCCGGCGCGACGGCCACGAGAGAGCGAGCGAACGGGAGCGGTGATGGCACGGAAGGTCATTGATTACCTCGTCGGGCGCCTACGAAGTTAGCTGTCGGGTTCGGACGATTGGCCCGGCCTCGCCTGGAACAGGCATGGCTTCACCCCAGACATCGACAAGGCCGATGTCGGCACTTACTTGGTTCCCCCGCTCCTGCCGCCAGTCGATATCGACTGCTTCCCTCGGACGGCGGCAGGATTCGGCGTACCGCCCGGGGAGTCCGCTTGTGCGAACAACCACGAAGCTACGCACCGCTCCGCCGGGATGGCAACCATTTCGGGCGATTTGTGAGGTGCCCCATAGGGGGGAATTGCACCTATTTACCCGATATGTCGCTGTCCTTGCAGGTCACGGTGCCGGCGTCCACGGTGCGCGGCCGCGTGGTCACCCGTGCGTCAGCGACGAGCTATTCCGTCGCGGGCAGCTCCACAGGTACGACTACCCGCTCCTCGTCCCAGAGGAACGTCGCACCGCCGGTCGCGAAATTGGCGACATCGGCCACCGTGGCCCGCCCCTCCGGCGAATCCAGGGTCGCTTCGATACCCGCGCGAGTCGGTGCGTACAGCCCGACCACCAGGTAATAGGGCGGCTGCGCACCGGACGGATCCGGTTCGCACTTGCCGATGGTCCAGCCGGTCAGCCCGGGCATGGTGCGGGCGAGCGGCACGTGCTTCTCCCAGTAATAGGAGTCGAACTCCGCCGGATCCTCGGGGTGGCCATAGAGCACGGTCAGCTTGTACACGCCGACTCCTCACGATCGTGTGGTGGATGTGTGTCCTGCGAGTGGTGCCCTGTGCGGCCGGCGGGTGGTGCCCGGACAGGCCCTAGCGGACGGTGATGCGCTTGAACGCCCGCGCCTGGTCGGTGATGGCCACCTCGGTCGGCAGCCGTTCCATACTGGAGGCGCCGAAGAAGCCCACCACGCCGGTGGTGTGGGCCAGCACGTACGCGGCGTCCTCGGGTTCGGCGATCGGCCCGCCGTGGCACAGCACCAGTACGTCCGGGTTCACCTCCGCCGCCGCGTCGCGCATTTGCTGCACCCGCTCCACCGCTTGGTCGAGCGAGACCGCGGTGGTCGCGCCGATGCTGCCCTTGGTGGTCAGCCCCAGGTGCGGGACCAGGATGTCGGCGCCCGCCGCGGTCATCGCGCGGGCCTGCTCGGCGTCGAAGACGTAGGGAGCGGTGAGCAGACCGCGCTCGGCAGCCAGCCGGATCATCTCCACCTCCAGGTTGTAGCCCATCCCGGTCTCCTCCAGGTTCTGCCGGAAGACGCCGTCGAACAGGCCGACCGTGGGGAAGTTCTGCACACCCGCGAAGCCCATCGCGGCGAGCTGGTCCAGGAAGTGCGGCATGATCCGAAACGGATCGGTGCCGCACACGCCCGCCAGTACCGGGGTGCGCCGGACCACGGGCAACACCTCGCCCGCCATGTCGACCACGATCGCGTTGGCGTCGCCGTAGGGCAGCAGCCCGGCGAGCGAACCCCGGCCGGCCATTCGGTAGCGGCCCGAGTTGTAGATGATGATCAGGTCCACGCCGCCGGCCTCGGCGCACTTGGCCGACAGTCCCGTGCCCGCGCCCGCGCCGATCACGACGCCGCCCTGCTCGACCGTCCTGTGCAGTCGGCCCCGCGCCTCGCGTCCGTTCATCTCAGTCCACACGTCCCTTCATGATCATTTCGTGCAGTCGATCCGCAGCCGCCGTGGCGAACTTCGGATCGTTGATGTCCGTCGCCGCCTCGTGCAACTCGACGGAGCTACCCGCGAGTTGAGTCCGCAGTTCGTCAAACAGCGCCTTGTCGGCGACGGAATCGTAGAAGGGCGCGCCCTCGACGTCGATCGCCGAGACCCCGTGCAGTGGCAGGTAGAGGGCGGTGGGACCGGTCGCGGCAACCAGCTTGGCGGCGATCCGCCGACCCAGCTCGGCGTTCTCCGCGGGTGTGGTGCGCATCAGCGTCACCGTCGGGTTGTGCACGTACAGCTGCCGCTCCTCGAACCGCGCGGGCACGGTGTCGCGCGGGCCGAAGTTGACCATGTCCAGCGCTCCGACGCTGACCACCTGCGGCAGCCCCACCCGCCCGGCCGCGGTCAGCCGCTCGGGGCCCGCGCTGAGCACCCCGCCGACCAGGTCGTCGGCCAGTTCGGTGGTGGTCAGGTCGAGGATCCCGGCCAGGAAGCCCGCCTCGGCCAGATTCTCCATCGACGTGCCACCCGCGCCGGTGGCGTGGAAGACCAGCACCTCGTAGCCCAGCTCGGTGAGCCGCTCGCGCGCGGCGTCCACCGCCGGGGTGGTCACCCCGAACATCGAGGCGGCGATCAGCGGTCGACCCTCGCCGGTGACCCCCGCGACCGCAGCACGATCCTCCGCGTAACCGCCCGCCATGCCCGCGATCGCATCCGCCGCATTGCCCAGGATGCGCTCGGAGAGCCGGTTGATCCCGGCGATGTCCACGACGCTGTACATCATCGTCACGTCCACCGCGCCGACGTACGGCGAAACGTCGCCCGCCGCCATCGTGGAAACCAGCAGCTTGGGCACGCCCACCGGCAGCGCCCGCATCGCGTAGGAGGCGATCGCCGACCCGCCCGAGCCGCCCATCGCGAGCACGCCGTCCACCCGGCCCTGCTCGTAGAGCTCGCGCAGGATGGACGCGGCCCCCTCGGCCATCGCGGTGGTCGCCGCGCCCCGGTCGGCCCGGGTGCGCAGGTCGGCCAGATCGGTGCCGGCCGCCGCCGCGACGTCGGCCGCCTGCACGTCGGCCTGGGCGAGCGAATCGCCGAGCACGCCCACGTTCATCAACACCACCTCGGCTCCCCTGGCACGCAGCCGGTAGGCCAACCACGCGTATTCGGATCCCTTGGTGTCGAGCGTTCCGATCAGTACGACGGTGGGCATCGGTGCCTCCGGTGGGTCGGTAGGGCTTGCCGGGTTGACGCTTCGGCGGCGAATGGCCGCGCACAGTAACCCAACCGGATGATCATGGCGATTGAAAGCACCGTGCGGTAGGACGGGTGGCGAGTTCCGAAGATTTGGCACGTCGCGGAGGTAACGATGGCGGAGGAACCGGACGGACGGGTCGCAATCGTCGCCGGAGCGGGCGACGGCATCGGGCGTGCCTGTGCGCTGGCCCTGGCCCGCACCGGCGCGGATCTGGCGCTGGCCGCGCGACGGCCCGAGCCGTTGCGGCAACTCGCGGACGAGATCCGCGAGCTGACGGGCCGTCGGGTGATCGCAGTACCGACCGACCTGGCCGACCAGGCCGGGTGCCGGGCACTGGTGGACACCGCGGCGCGCGAACTCGGCCGGGTGGACGTGGTGGTCAACGTCGCGACGTACAACCCGTCGGGCCGGCTGGAGCAGTTGGACCCGGCGGAATTTCGGCGGGCGTTCGAGACCAACGTGCTCGGCGTACTGGCCGTCTCGCGTGCCGCGCTGCCGTACATGCGCGCGGTCGGCGGTGGGTCGATCGTGCAGATCAGCTCGGAGGCGCCGCGCGCGAAACTGGTGAACCTGGGCGCCTACGCGGCGACCAAGGCCGCGATGGAGGTCGCCTCCGGCGTGCTGGCCAAGGAGGTCGGCCCGGACGGCGTGCGGGTCAACGTGGTCGTCGCGGGCTACACCGACAACGCCAAGCTGGCCGCGTACATCGCCGACATCGCCGCGCGCCGAGACGTGCCCGAGGCGGAGGTACGCGCCGAGATGACCAAGTCGTCGGCGCTGCGCCGGATCACCCAACCGGAGGACATCGCGGACGCGGTCGCGTTCCTGGCCTCCCCCGGGGCCCGGGCCATCACCGGCACGATCACCCCGGTCACCTCGGGCGTCTCCTTCGGCTGACCCGCAGGCTCGCGGCGGTTCACGGCGGCCCGCGGCGGCCGGCACCGCCCGCCGCGAGCGCGCGCTCAGTGCAGCTTGAGCGCCAGGAAGAAGTCCACCTTGTCCTCCAGCCGGGGATGTCCGCCGCGATCAGTGCGAGCACCCCGTCCAGGCCCGCCCCGCCGGCGGCGGCCTGCACCAACCGTCGGTGCCGGTCGACCACCGCCGTCAGGTCGGTCGCCCGTTCCGCGGAGATCCGGCGGATCACGAATTCGGTCGGATACGCGAACGAGAGCTCCTCCTCGACCGCGAACAGCGGCAGGTGGTGCCGCGCGCACGCCCGCACCAGATCGACCGGGATGTCGCCGATCTCGGCCTGCCCGGCGGCCGGCGCGGTGGCCCCGCCCCGGTCAGCACCCGGGCGAAGCGATCCGAGTCCTCCGGCCCCGCACGCCGGCCCATGCCGGTCAGCACCAGGGCGCCGGCGGTCAGGTATCGACTGGGGTCGTGCAGGTCGGTGGTCATCACGGCCCGCACCGACCGGTCCGGTTCCTCCGCGCCCACCAACAACCGGATCCCGGGTATGCCGGCACGGCCTGGGCGCACCCGGCGGATCCGTCATACCGGTTCGACGACCGGACGAGCATTTGGAGAAAAGTACGGGAACAACGCCCACTTGACACGCCTGGGTCATGTCTTTGGTGGGTACTCACAGTGACCCTCGTCTCGGTGTACTGTTTCGCACCCTCCGATCCGGTCAGGCCCGAAGCGAAGCGCCCCCGCGACGGGTACAAGGACGGTAGGGCCATACGCAAGGCAGAAGGAGACACCCGTCATGGAATTCCTGCGGCCCGCGACGTGGGAGGAGGCGCTCGCCGTCAAGGCGCAGCACCCGTCCGCGGTCCCGATCGCCGGTGGCACCGACGTGATGGTCGAACTGAACTTCGACCGGCATCGTCCGGACGCACTGCTCGATCTCAACCGTATCCACGAGCTGCACACGTGGCAGATCGAGGACGACGGCACCGTGTGCCTCGGTGCCTCCGTGCCGTACTCGAAGATCATCGACGCGCTGCACGACCGGCTCCCGGGCCTGTCACTGGGGGCGCGCACGGTCGGGTCGCCACAGATCCGCAACCGGGGCTCGGTCGGCGGCAACCTGGGCGGCGCGTCGCCGGCCGGCGACGCGCACCCGCCGCTGCTCGCGTCCGGCGCCACGGTCGAGGCCGCCTCGGTGCGCGGCGCCCGACTGATCCCGATCGACGACTTCTATGTCGGGGTCAAGCGCAACGCGCTGGAGCCGGACGAGCTGATCCGGACGATCCACATCCCCTCGGCGACCGGACCGCAGCAGTTCGCCAAGATCGGCACGCGCAACGCGATGGTGATCGCGGTCTGCTCGTTCGCGGTCGCGCTGCACCCGCGGGCCCGCGACGTGCGCACCGGGATCGGCTCCGCCGCGCCCACCCCGCTCCGGGCGAGCGAGGCCGAGGCGTTCATCCGTGCCGAGCTCGACGACACGGGCCTGTGGACCTCCGGCGGCGAGCTCCCCGTGGCGACCGCCAAGCGCTTCGGCGAACTGGTGGCGCAGGCCGCCTCACCGATCGACGACGTGCGCGGCTCGGCCGCCTACCGCCGGCATGCGCTGGCCGTGATGGCGCGCCGCACCCTGCTCTGGACCTGGAACGACCACCGCGCCACCGGGAGGGCCGCCGCATGAGGGTCACATTCACCGTGAACGGCCGCCCGACCGAGGCGGACGACGTGTGGGAGGGCGAAAGCCTGCTCTACGTGCTGCGCGAGCGGGTCGGGCTGCCCGGTTCCAAGAACGCGTGCGAGCAGGGCGAGTGCGGCTCCTGCACGGTCTATCTGGACGGCGATCCGGTCTGTTCGTGTCTGGTCGCGGCCGGCCAGGTGCAGGACCGCGAGGTCGGCACCGTCGAGGGCCTGGCCGACGGCGACACGCTGGACGCGGTCCAGCAGGCGTTCGTGGACGCGGGCGCCGTGCAGTGCGGATTCTGCACGCCGGGCCTGGTGGTCCAGACGCACGACCTGTTGAACCGGGCGCACCACCCCTCGGACGCGGAGATCCGCGAGGCGCTCTCCGGCAACCTGTGCCGCTGCACGGGCTACGAGAAGATCATGGACGCGGTCCGCCTGGCCGCGGCCCGCAAGGCGGACGCCCGCGACGCGGCCTCCACCGGGCTGGAGGGCTGAGCCATGGCCGGTCCGACCAAGCCGAAGAACCTCCAGGACGTGACCGCTCCCGGCCGGGACGGCATCGGCGCCTCACCGCTGCGGCCGGACGGCATCCTCAAGGTCAGGGGCGACTTCGCCTACTCCTCGGACCTGTGGCACGAGGACATGCTGTGGGGCATGGCGCTGCGCAGCCCGCACGCGCGGGCCCGGATCCTGTCCCTGGACGTGTCCGCGGCGCTCGCCCAGCCGGGTGTGTACGCGGTGCTCACCCACGAGGACATCCCGGGCAGCAAGTACTACGGCCTGGAGATCCAGGACCAGCCGGTGCTCGCCATCGACGAGGTGCGCTTCCACGGCGAGCCGATCGTGATCGTCGCGGCCGACCATCCCGAGACCGCGCGGCGCGCGATCGCCAAGATCGTGGTCGAGTACGACGTGCTGCCCTCGATCGGGCCGGTCGAGGCGTTGGACCCGGAGCGGTACGGCTACGTGCACGCCCCCGCCGACTACAAGGCCCACGCCTTCGGCAACATCGTGCACAGCCAGCACATCCACCACGGCGACGGGGATTCGGCCGAGGTACGGGCGCTCGCGGACGTGATCGTGCGCGGCGAGTACGAGGTCGGCATGCAGGACCAGGCGTTCCTGGGCCCGGAGTCCGGTCTCGCGGTGCCGGCCGAGGACGGCGGCATCGACCTGTACATCGCCACCCAGTGGCTGCACGTGGACCGGCAGCAGATGTGCCCGGTGCTGGGCCTGCCGCCGGAGAAGGTGCGGCTCACCCTGGCCGGCGTCGGCGGTGCGTTCGGCGGGCGCGAGGACATCTCGATGCAGGTGCACGCGTGCCTGCTCGCGCAGCACACCGGCAAGCCGGTCAAGATCGTCTACAACCGCGAGGAGTCGTTCTTCGGCCACGTGCACCGCCACCCCGCGACGATGGTGTTCGAGCACGGTGCCACCCGGGACGGCAGGCTGGTCTTCGTCAAGGCCGAGATCGTGCTGGACGGCGGCGCCTACGCGTCCGCGTCGCCCGCGGTGGTCGGCAACGCGGCCTCGCTGGGCATCGGTCCGTACGTGATCCCTCATGCGGTGGTCGACTCGACCGCGGTGTACACCAACAACCCGCCGTGCGGCGCGATGCGCGGCTTCGGCGCGGTGCAGATGTGCTTCGGCTACGAGACGCAGATGGACCGACTGGCCGCCGAACTTGACCTGGATCCGGTCGAGTTGCGCCGGATGAACGCGATGGAGCAGGGCTCGGTACTGCCCACCGGACAGGCCGTGGACGCCCCGGCGCCGGTGGCCGAGCTGCTCCGGCGGGTCAAGGCGATGCCGCTGCCGGAGGCGGAGAACTGGCTCACGGCGGACGGGCCGGACGTGCGCGAGCTGCCCGGCGGGCTGTCCAACACCACGCACGGCGAAGGCGTCGTGCGCGGTATCGGCTACGCGGTGGGCATCAAGAACGTCGGCTTCTCCGAGGGTTTCGACGATTACTCGACCGCGCGGGTCCGGCTCGAGGTGATCAATGGCGCGCCGGTCGCGCTGGTGCACACCGCGATGGCCGAGGTCGGGCAGGGCGGGATCACCGTGCACGCGCAGATCGTGCGCACCGAGTTGGGTGTGGACCAGGTGACCATCGCGCCGGCGGACACCCGGGTGGGCTCGGCCGGTTCGACGTCCGCGTCCCGGCAGACGTACATGACCGGCGGCGCGGTGAAGCAGGCGGCCGAGGCGGTGCGCACCGTGCTGCTCGCTCGGGGTCGGGACCGGTACGGCTGGGCGCCCGCGTTCGCGGCGGGCCTGCGTCTGTCCGGCGGCAAGGTGCTCACCGCCGCGGGCGAGGTGGTCGCCGACCTGGTGGACCTGCTCGGCGACGAACCGGTGGACGAGACGACCGAGTTCCGCCACCGCCCGACCCAGGCGTTCGACAAGGTCACCGGACAGGGCTTCGGACACGTCCAGTACACGTTCTGCGCGCACCGCGCGGTCGTGGACGTGGATGTGGAACTGGGCCTGGTCAAGGTGGTCGAACTGGCCGCCGCGCAGGACGTCGGCAAGGCGATCAATCCGCTCGCCGTGGTCGGCCAGATCCATGGCGGCAGCACCCAGGGGTTGGGTTTGGCGGTGATGGAGGAGATCATCGTCCGGGACGGCAAGGTTCGGAACCCGTCCTTCACGGACTACCTGATCCCCACCATTCTCGACACCCCGCCGATGCCGGTGGACGTGCTCGAACTGGCCGATCCCAACGCGCCTTACGGCCTGCGCGGGGCCGGCGAGGCACCCACTCTCTCCTCCACGCCGGCCATCGTCGCGGCGATCCGCGCGGCGACCGGCCTACCGCTGAACCGGGTACCGGTTCGGCCGGAACACCTCACCGAGACCTGAGACACCGTCAGTTCCGGTTTCCAGAACCGCGGAGGTCGACGTACAACCGACCATCGGGGACGCGCTTGGACGATATTCCCGGAAGTCCCGGAAAATTCCGAACGCGTCGACCCGGATTCCCGTCCGCCACCGGGTGTGGTCATCCCTATCGGCTCCTATTCGGGTTTCGGTGGCGGCAGATGCGCGACACCACGCTCGAAGAAGATTTCCATCTCCTCGACATTCCGGTAAAGCGCCTCGGCAAATGCGGTGGCTTTGGCGTGGGCGATGGTCACACCGCCGGGCAAATGCGGACGCGTAGGTGCCGGTGAGATCGCGACCAATAATCGCCACACCAACACGCTCGACGACGCGCCCGCGGTGGATACGTCGTGAGGCCCCCGGCTTGAGCCGGGGGCCTCATGGGGCGCTGGAGTGAGCAGGGGGTCAGTCGCGCTTCATCGACCCCTTGATCTTGTTGATCGCCTCGTTGGCCTTGTCCTTGGCGCCCGCGGCGGCTTCCTTGGCCTTGGCCGAGCCCTGGTCCTGCTGACCCTCGTCGCGCAGATCCTCGTTGCCGGTCGCCTCGCCGAGCTTCTCCTTGGCCTTGCCGCCGGCGTCCTGGGCCTTGTTGCGGATGTTGTCGTCGATGCCCATGTCTCGGGTCTCCTGTCGCGATTGACCGCGCGCGTCCGTTGATCGCGCGACGTCCAACCCGACCTATAACCGCAAACGACCCATTCGACACACTTTCGTGATCTTCATGACCTTTGTCACCTGGCCCGGGAGATCTCCACGTTCTCCAGCACGCCCAGCGCGTCGGGCACCAGCACCGCCGCCGAGTAGTACGCCGTGACCAGGTAGGAGATCAGCGCCTGCTCGTTGATACCCATGAAACGCACCGACAGGCCGGGCTGGTACTCGTCCGGCAGGCCGGTCTGGTGCAGACCCACCACGCCCTGGTCGTCCTCACCCGTACGCAACACCAGGATCGAACTGGTGCGCGCCTCGGAGATCGGGATCTTGTTGCACGGGAAGATCGGTACGCCGCGCCAGGCCGGAATCTGGTTGCCGCCCACGTCGACCGTGGTCGGGTACAGGCCGAGCCGGCTGCACTCGCGGCCGAACGCGGCGATGGTGCGCGGGTGGGCCAGGAACAACCGGGAGCCGCGGCGGCGACTGAGCAGCTCGTCCATGTCGTCCGGCGTCGGCGGGCCGGCCTGGGCCTGGATGCGCTGCTCGTAGTCCGCGTTGTGCAGCAGACCGAACTCGGGATTGTTGATCAGCTCGTGTTCCTGCCGCTCGCGCAACGCCTCGATGGTCAGTCGCAGCTGCTGCTCGATCTGATCCATCGGCTGGTTGTACAGGTCGGCAACTCGGCTGTGCACCCGCAGCACGGTCTGCGCCGCGCTCAACTCGTACTCACGCGGCTTGAGTTCGTAGTCCACGAAGCTGCCCGGCAGTACCGCCTCGCCGTGGTGGCCGGCGGACATCGGGATCTCCGCCTCGCCCTTCGCGTTCTGCGGGCGGCTGCTGCCCTCGGCGTATTCCGCGAGGTGCTCGCGCAGGCTGTCGGCGTGCAGGCCGTCGAAGGCGTCCCTGGCCAGCTCCAGCACGATCACCGAAGTGGCCGCCGTGGCCGTGTACCCCCACGACGATTGACGGTCGACGAGCATCTTCTCGCCGAAGTGGTCGCCGTCGCCATGCAGCCCGAGCGAGGTGCGATCGCCGTAGGGACCCACCCCGGATTTGGCGATCTTGCCGTGCACGACCAGGACCACCCGGTCGTTCGGCTCACCCATCGTCGCGAGCGTCTCCCCCGCCGCGTACTCCCGGCGCACGAAGCGGTCCGCCAGCGCGCGCAGCACCTCGTCGTCCGCGAACCCGCGCAGCGGGGCCAGCTCGCCCAACTCGGCCGGAATCACCCGGACTTCGGACCCGGTCTGGACGAACTGCACGCGCCCGTCGCCGACCCGGTAACTCAACCGCCGGTTGACCCGGTACGTACCACCCGACACCTGGACCCACGGCAACATCTTGAGCAGCCACCGCGACGTGATGTCCTGCATCTGCGGGACGGTCTTGGTGGTGGTCGCGAGATTTCGCGCCGCTGCCGTCGCAAGACTCGAACGAGCCTGCGTGTCCTGGGCTTCACTTTCCGTGCCGGCCCCAGCATCGATCGACAACGATTCCGCCTCCCCTGGATGAACCGGCCCGCTCCCCTGGCTGAACCGGTGTGCGCGAACAATCGTTGCCGGTGCGGAGGCAGCCGGCCATTACCCGATCGGGTGAGACTGGACGGGCGTGGAAGTGGCTATGTACGTACGGTCGCCTGTGCGGTTCACGCCCGGGCACCTGCTCGGGTGTCTGCTCGGGTGTCTGCTCGGGTGTCTGCCGAACGGCCGAGCGCGCGCGCCCCGGCATCCGAGGACGTCGAAGCGCGCGCCTACCCGGCCTGATCGGGCTTCGAAAAGTTCTTCGCTGCGGCCTGTGGCCCGCGGGCTCGGGCGTCCCGGAGGTCCGGGGTGTGGAAACGGTTCCGAAGAGCCGTCAGGCCGGCCTCGGTCAGCCGGCCCGGCAGCCGCAGTCGGGCCACCCCACCGTCCGGAAAGACCTCGATGCGGACGTGCGTGACGGGCCGCACGTCGGTGAGCCGGAAGCGGTGCCGGGTGTCCGGTTGGACCCGGGTGCGTGGCAGCAGTTCGAACCACGCGTTCGGGTCCTCGTCCGCGTCGCTGCCGACGAGCGCGACCCACCCCGGCGCATTGCCCAGGTAGTTGTCGATGTCGATCTCCGCGGCCAGGATCTCGGCCCGCCCGACCAGGCGCACCCGCACCCAGTCGTGCCCGTCGTCGCGCCGGCGCCGGGTCTCCCAGCCCTCGCCCATCACCCGCGAGCGGCCCGGCGCGTTGAGGTTGTGCGGCGAGGAGAAGTAGCGGTCGCTGGCCGCCTCGGCCACCGCGCCGTATTCCTGCGCGGCCAGGTCCACGGTGAGCCCGTCCAGCCAGGCCGGGTCCGGCACCGCCTCGCCGTACACGCGCAGCCGGGCCACGCCGCCGTCCGGGAAGATGTTCAGCCGTACGTGGGTGAACCGCTGTGCGGCGGTGACCGCGAACGGGTGCGCCGTATCGCCCTTCAGGTCGGTGCGCGCGACGATCGTGGTCCATCGCACGGCCGGGTCGAGCAGTTCCTCCACCGAGGGGGTGCCGGGTACGGCCGCGGCCTCCACCGAGGCGCTCGGCGGGTGGTTGCCGGTGAAGAACGCGGTGTCCACCACGATCCCGCGCAGCACACCGGGCACGCCGAGCCGAATGATCGCCCAGTCGTGCGCGTCCGCCTCGGGATGCGGGTGCTCGGCCGAGGCGCCGCGCCGGCGGCGGGTCTCCCAACCGTCCATGATCTGGCCCTTGGGCCCGAACGTATGCGGGGTGAACACCGGCGGTTCGGCACTGACCAGGTTCTCCTTCTCGGCGAACCACTCGTCGTTGGCGGCCACCACGCCGGCTCCGAGGGCGCGTGCGGCGAGGTTGACGTATTCGGTGAAATCGGTGCTCACGGTTGATCTCCTTCTCCTGAGCGGGAGTTGGCGTGACTCGGCGACGACTCGCAAGAGTGGGGGCGGGCCGTGGCCGCGCACCCCGCGGTGATCACGAGGCGGTCTCCGTCCGGTCCAGAAGCCGCCCACGCGGGCTGCCGTGCACATCCACGGGCGCGCCCGCGAGCCACGTGGTGCGCACCGCGCCGGTGAGCGCACGGCCCGCGTAGGGGGTGATCGGGTTGCGGTGATGCAGTCCGGCGGGGTGCACGGTGAACACCGCGTCCGGGTCGAACGCGACCATGTCGGCGTCGTATCCGGGCGCGATCGCGCCTTTGCGGGCCAGCCCGACCAGCCGGGCCGGGCCGGCAGACATCAGCGCGGCCACGTCGGCCAGTGCGAAGCCGCGGGACCGGGCCTCGGTCCACACCGTGGGCAGTCCCAGTTGCAGCGACGCGATGCCGCCCCAGGCCGCGGCGAAGTCGCCGACGTCCAGCCGTTTGAGGTCGGCGGTACACGGCGAGTGGTCGGAGACCACGGCGGCGAACGAACCCGCCCGGATCCCGCGCCACAGCCGATCGCGGTTGTCCCGGGAACGGATCGGCGGGCAACACTTGAACGCGGTGTCACCCGCCGGGACGCCCTCGGCGGCCAGGGTCAGGTAGTGCGGACAGGTCTCGGCGGTGACCGCGATCCCTGCTGTTCGAGCGGCGTCCAGGAGCGGCAACACGTCGGCCGAGGACACGTGCAGGACGTGTACCCGGGCACCGACGCGCCCGGCGGTGTCGAGCAATTGCGCCACCGCGACGGTCTCGGCCGCGTCGGGCCGCGATGCCAGGAAGTCGGCGTACGCCCGGCCGGGCACCTGTGGTGCGGCGTCCAGCACGTGTGGCGCCTCGGCGTGGATGATCGCCAGTGCCCCGAGCCGGGCCTGTTCGGTGAGCGCCTCGGCCAGTTCGGCCGCGTCCACGTGCGGGAACTCGTCGACGCCGGACGGCGCGAGGAAGCTTTTGAAGCCGTACACGCCGCCCCGATGCAGCGGCTCCAGCTGGTCGGTGTTGCCCGGGATCGCGCCACCCCAGAAGCCCACGTCCACGTACACCCGGCCGCGCGCCACCTTCTGCTTGACCCGCAGCGCATCGAGCGTGACGGTGGCCGGGATCGAGTTCAGCGGCATGTCGATCAGCGTGGTGACGCCGCCGGCCGCCGCGGCCCTGGTCGCGCTGGTGAAGCCCTCCCATGCGGTGCGGCCCGGCTCGTTGATGTGTACGTGGGTGTCCACCAGGCCGGGCAGCAGGGCGAGTTCGCCCAGATCCTCGACCGGCGCGCCGGTGGCGGTGCGATACGGCAGCACGTCCGTGATCCGGTCGCCGGCCACGACCACGTCGGCCGGCTGCTCGCCGGTCGGGGTGAACACCCGGCGCGAGCGCAGTACCAGCGTGGGGGTAGGGGTCACAACGCGTCCTCCGGGTCCGCTCCGTGTGTCTGCTCGGCCCGATCGCTCAGCAGGTCCCGGGCCGGTGGCTCGCCCGCGTTGAACTTGTCGGGGGCGGCCAGGACGACGACCGGTCCCATGCGCTGCTCCTTCGGGTGGGCTGTCCGGAGGCACAGTCAACTACGTGGCCGCCGCTCTCGCAGGGATCGACGGGGCCGGCGACCGCCCGGCGACGCGGGCGCGACACCGGTTATGGGATCACGTCACCGGGCGGAACCGATGTGCCGTTCGGTGCGCCGCTTCGCTCCCGTTCGGGTGCGTGCTCCGGCCTACGGAATCGGCTCGAACTCCTCGACCGCGTCGATCGCGGGCCCGTGCGGCGTGTTCGCCTCGCGCTCGATCATGATCTCCACCAGGACCGGGCGTGACGTGCGTTGCGCCTCCTCGCGGGCCCATTCGATGGTCGATCCGATCTCGTCCGGCTCGACCGCGCGCTTGCCCGAGCAGCCGTACGCCTCCATCACACGCGACTTCAACAGTTTGTCAAGGGCGGTCCCGGTGCGGAGTTCGGCCGGACGCTAGGGTTCGGGCGTGCGATTGCGGATTGAGTTCTCGACCGAACCGTTCGACCCGGACGGCGTGCCGGCCCATGCCCTGGAGGCCCGGCGGGTCGTCGACGAGGCGGGCCTCGACGTGGAGGTCGGCCCGTTCGGCACGACCGCCGAGGGCGAAGCGGACGTCGTCCGCGCGGCGCCCGACCAGGTGTTCCGAGGCACGCTCGGCCTCGGAGCGACCCGGATCCCGGTACAGATCACCACCGTGCCAAGAACGCCGGGAGGCCGGGCGTGAGCCCCGCCGAACACCCGCTGTCCGCCGCGATCAAGCCCCTGGTGACCGCGATCGGCGCCCAATTCGTCGCCCCGGAGGAAGCCGGCCCCGACGACGTGATCCTGGACTGGGAGGGCGAGCCGGTCGTCGCCGTCCGCCTCCCGGGCCTGGGCACCGCCCTCGATCGCCTCCTCGGCGACGCGGAACGCCAATACGGCCCACTGGCCGACCTCGACCGCGAGGCCAAACAACGCGTGGTCCGCACCCTCGAACAACGCGGCGCCTTCACGATCCGCCACGGCGTCGAAACGGTCGCCACAGCCCTCGGCGTCAGCCGCTTCACGGTCTACAACTACCTCAACCGAGAAACCCGAACCTGAGCTCGGCCGCCTCGGCCGTCCCGACGCGGCTCCGCCCCGGGCGGGCGCCGGCTCGACCGCGCCCGGCGCGAAGTAATACCCCCACGCGAGCACTTCGGTGCGCCGCGCTTCCGGCGCGTCGAGTTGTGATCCCCGGTGACCGACTTCAACAAACTGTTGACGGCGGAGATTGGGAGCGCCTAGCGTTCCGGCCATCGTCGCGTCGGGGTATCCCCTCGGGTGCGGCGTTCACCTCCGGACGGGTGTGCCCGCCGAGTGAGGAGGTAACCGAGATGTCGTCAGCGCCAGGACTCGACAGGCTCAACGACGCGTCCGCCGACGAGGCGATCCGGCTGCTCGGTGAGGTCTGTGCGAGCGGTGCCTGGATCGGCGCGGTGCTCGCGGCTCGGCCCTATGGCGACCCGGAGAGGCTGTACACCAGTTCCGACCAGGCGGTGGCGGCGCTCACCGCCGACGATCTCCGCGAGGCGATCGACGGCCATGCCGTGATCGGCCGCCCGCGCCAGGACGATCCGCAGTCGGCACGCGAACAGTCGGGCGTCCACCGGGCGGGTGACGCGGTGTTGGCCGACCTGCGGGCCGGGAACATCGCGTACGAGAGCCGGTTCGGCCGGGTCTTCCTGATCTGCGCGAGCGGTCGCAGCGCCGCGGAGATGCTCGCCGAACTGCGGCACCGACTCGACAACGACCCGGCGTCCGAGTGGGAGGTCACCCGCGAGGAGCTGCGGAAGATCAACCGCCTGCGCCTGGAAGGGCTGATCTCCGCGTGATCTCCACCCACATCCTGGACACCAGCGAGGGCCGACCGGCGACCGACGTCCCGGTCGAGTTGTCCGAGCGCGCCGCCGACGGAACGTGGACCGTGCTGGGCACGTCCGCGACGAACGCGGACGGCCGCTGCCCGGACCTGCCGCCGCCGGGTGTTCGGCCGGACGCCGGACCGGTCGACGTCCGACTGGTCTTCGACGTCGCCGCGTACCGCCGCGCCCGCGGCGAAACGCCGTTCTTCCCGGAGATCCAGGTGGTCTTCACCGCCGAACCCGGCACGCATTACCACGTACCGCTCTTGCTCAACCCATACGGATACTCCGTCTATCGAGGGAGCTGACAGGCATGCCGATGGTGCTCGCCCAGAACCGGTACGGCAAGGCGGAGACCCGCGTGGTCCGGGTCCGGCGCGACGCCGAACGGCACGAGGTGGACGAGGTTCGGCTGTCGCTGCCGAACTAGCACCACTTCCTCGTCGACATGGAGCAGATCGGCGTCAAGAACGACAAGGAGGTGTACTACGCCGCCGATCGACCCTACGGTTTGATCGGGGGCACGGTGCACCGCGAGGTTGTCACCCCATTGATTCCGGTGGACTGAACACCGGCCGGTCGGGCATCCGCTCCCGGAGGATTCTCCATCCGCCGTCCCGCCTCCGGGGCCCACGCAGGACCAGACGGCGGTACGTTCGCACGTTGGACCGCTGCCGCAAGGGGACTGCCCATGTCTGTAGGGAAATCCGCAGGGAAATCCGCAGTGCACGGCACAGTGAACGCCACAGAGACCTCCGCCGGCACCTCCGCCGAGGCCGCCGACCTCGGCCGCATCGTCATCGAGAACTGCGCGATCGCGACCGTGGACGCGCGGGACACCGAGCACGCCTTCGGCCACATCGTGGTAGCGGGCAACCGCATCGAGTCGGTCGGCGCCGGAGCCGCCCCGGCCGGCCTGCAAAACGTCGTGCGCCGGATCGACGGAACCGGCCACCTGGTCACGCCGGGCCTGGTCAACACGCATCACCACTTCTACCAGTGGATCACCCGCGGTCTCGCCCAGGAGTGCAACCTCTTCGACTGGCTCGTGGCGCTGTATCCCACCTGGGCGAGGATCGACGACGAAATGTGTTACGCCGCCGCGCAGGGCTCGGC
This sequence comes from Embleya sp. NPDC005575, assembly GCF_040605455.1. Classification (NCBI taxonomy): domain Bacteria; kingdom Bacillati; phylum Actinomycetota; class Actinomycetes; order Kitasatosporales; family Streptomycetaceae; genus Embleya; species Embleya sp. NPDC005575. Next base: position 31,705 of record NZ_JBEXCV010000025.1, read on the forward strand.
CGCCGCACTGTTGCGCTCGGGCTGTACCACCTCCACGGATCACGCGTACGTCTTCCCCAAGGACGGCGGAGACATCCTGGGTGCGGAGATCCGCGCGCTTGCCGAACTGGGGATGCGCTTCCAACCCACCCGGGGCTCGATGGACCTCGGCCGGTCGCAGGGCGGGCTGCCGCCGGACGCGTGCGTCGAGGACACCGACGCGGCGCTCGCCGCGACGGCCGAGGCGATCGACACGTGGCACGACGCGTCCTTCGACTCGATGGTGCGGGTCACCGCCGCACCCTGCTCGCCGTTCTCGGTCACTCGGCAACTGCTGAGCGGAGCAGCTGAGTTGGCCCGCGCCAAGGGCGCCCGGCTGCACACCCACGGCTCCGAGACGGTGGAAGAGGAGGCTTTTTGCCAGGAGAAATTCGGCATGGGCCCCACCGACTACCTGGAGAGCGTCGGCTGGTTGGGCGAGGACGTGTGGATGGCGCACTGCGTACACATGAAAGACTCGGACATCACCAAGTTCGCCGCCACCGGCACCGGCGTGGCGCACTGCCCGTCCTCCAACGCCCGGCTGGCCGCGGGCATCGCGCGCGTGCCGGAGATGGTGGCCGCCGGCATCCCGGTCGGCCTGGGCGTCGACGGCACCGCCTCCAACGAGTCGGGCGAACTGGGTACGGAACTGCGCAACGCGCTGCTGATCGCCCGGCTGCGGGGCGGCCCGGGCGCGATGACGGCCCGTCAGTCGCTGCGGCTGGGCACGATGGGCGGTGCGAAGGTGCTCGGTCGCGAGCGCGAGATCGGCTCGTTGGAGCCCGGCAAGCTCGCCGACCTGGCGATGTGGCGGGTGGACGGCGTGCTGCACTCGGGCATCGTCGACCCGGTCGCGGCCCTGGTCCTGGGCGCGGCGGCGCCGCTGACCCTGCTGCTGGTGAACGGTCGCGAGGTGGTCGAACAGGGTCACCTGTCCCGGGTCGACGAGGAGGAAATCGCCCGCAGTGTGGCCCACGCGGCGGCCCGGCTGCGCACCAAGTGAGCCCCGGGAATCCCTGACATGCCGTCACGCGGCCGGGCATCCCCAGGACTTCGGCCGCGCGGCGGCACGGTCCGTGCAGTCCGCGCGCAGCCTTCCCGTCAGTCGCGCGGTGTCGCGGCCCTGGCGACCAGGGCCAGCGGTACGCTCGCGCACTGCGTGGCGGAGGCCACCGTCATGGTGCGCACCCCGGTCCGCCCGGCGATGTCGACCAGGCGCGCCGCGTCGCACAGGTATGGCCGGGCGTGCGGCACGTCCCGAGCGCAGGTGGCCGCGTCGACGAACGCCGGCAGCCACGGCTGCCCGTCCTGCCCGTGGATGAAGACCACCGACTCGGTGTCGTCGATCGGGACCACCACCCCACCGGCCACGATCTCCGCGAGCAGGTCGGCGGGGTCGATCTCGGTGTCGTCGGCGCGGTCGAGGAGGGCGGCCAAGGCCGGGTTCGCGGCAGTCATGCCATGATCATATGGGCCCCGATTGTCGGGATTGGGCACCGACCGCCGATCATCACGGCGCCCGGCGGACGTCGCGACGGGCGGGTCCGACCCCCGTCGCCCCCGTCGTCCTCGAAGCCGGACTACGCCTCGCGCCCCAGCGTCCGCAGATAGGCGCGCCAGCCGCCGAACTCGGTGATCTCCCGGTGCCGGCCCGACTCCGATTCGCCGCGTCGCAGGATCATCGAGAAGCAGGCCGAGCCGTCCTCCAGCTTGATGATCCCGAACTCCAGCTCGGCCGGCTCGGTCGGCAGCAGGTTGTCGCGCAGCACCTCGTCCGGAACCTCGTACACCTCGCCCGCGATCTGCGCCTCGCTCGCCGGGTCGGGCAACAGACCAGGGCAGCGGTCGCCGATGGAGAAGAAGCGATAGCCGCGCGCGGTACGGGTCTTGGCGATCAGCGGCGCACCGTCGAGGTGGTGGTGGAACGGACCACCCTCCATCGCCTGGCCGTTGAGGAACATCCGTGCCATGTGCTGCCTCCTGTTCGATGCCGCGCGAAGGTGTCGGCGGTGGGTCCACGCATGCGCGCCGCTCGACGGAACGACCGACGCGACCGGTGGAACCGGCACGACGTCGCCTGCGGCCGAAGCGCTGCGAGAATGTGCGGAACGACCGGGCCCGCCCGATTGCCCGCGCCCCACGACCGCCGGGGTGGGGCCGGCTGTTCCGCGTAATCGGGGAATCTGCGAACAGCGCGGATCAGCCGAGGAGTTCGCATCCCGGCAGGGTGAGGAAGTCGACGAACTCCTCGGCGAGAGCCACCGTGAGGAACAGGTCGCGCGCGGCCGTCCAGCGACCCGCCTCGAACCGATCGTCGCCGATCTCCTCGCGCAGTGCGCCCAGTTCCTCGACGACCAGGCGCCGGACCAGGTCCGCGGTCACCTTCCCGCCGGTATCCGAGAGCACCACGCCGTTGTTGATCCACTGCCATACCTGGGATCGGGAGATCTCCGCGGTCGCCACGTCCTCCATCAGGCCGAACACCGCGACCGCGCCGTATCCACGCAGCCACGCCTCCAGGTAGCGCAGCCCGACCCCGACCGCCGCGTGCAGTCCGGCGCCGGTCGGCGACCCCTGCGCGGACGCCACGTCCAGGAGCTGATCCGCCGTCACCTCGACGTCGTCCCGGGTGCGTTCGATCTGGTTCGGCCGATCACCGAGCACCGCGTCGAACGCCTCGCGGCAGACCGGCACCAGGTCCGGATGGGCCACCCACGAGCCGTCGAAGCCGTCGCCGGCCTCGCGGTCCTTGTCGTCCCGCACCTTCGTCAGCGCCGCCGCGTTGGCCACCGCGTCGCGCCGGGAGGGAATCACCGCCGCCATCCCGCCGATCGCGTGCGCCCCGCGCCGATGGCAGGTGCGCACGAGCAGTTCGGTGTAGGCGCGCATGAACGGCGCGGTCATGGTGATCGCGTTGCGGTCCGGCAGCACGAACGCGTCACCCGCGTCGCGGAAGTTCTTCACGATGCTGAACAGGTAGTCCCAGCGGCCCGCGTTCAGGCCCGACGCGTGCTCGCGCAGTTCGTACAGAATCTCGTCCATCTCGAACGCGGCGGTGATCGTCTCGATCAGCACCGTGGCGCGGATCGTGCCGTGCGGAATGTCCAGCAGATCCTGCGCGTGCCGGAACACGTCGTTCCACAGCCGGGCTTCGAGGTGGCTCTCGATCTTCGGCAGGTAGAAGTACGGGCCCAGGCCCCGATCGAGCAGGCGGGCCGCGTTGTGGAAGAAGTACAGCCCGAAGTCGACCAACGCACCGGCTGCCGGCGCCCCGTCGACCAGGACGTGCCGTTCGTCCAGGTGCCAGCCGCGCGGGCGCATCACCACGGTGGCCAGCTCGCCGTCCGGGCGCAGCCGGTAGGTCTTGCCCTCGGCGGTGGAGAAGTCGATCCGCCGGTCGTAGGCGTCGATCAGGTTGAGTTGATGCGCGACGACGTTGTGCCAGGTCGGCGCCGAGGCGTCCTCGAAGTCGGCGAGCCAGATTTGGGCACCCGAGTTGAGCGCGTTGATGGTCATCTTGCGGTCCGCCGGACCGGTGATCTCCACCCGCCGGTCGCGCAGCGCGGGCGGCGCCTCGGCCACTCGCCATTCGGCGGCGCGCACCTCGGCGGTCTCCGGCAGAAAGTCGAGCCGGCCGGTGCGGGCGATCTCCTCGCGTCGGACCCGGCGCAGGGCGAGCAGCGCGTCGCGACGGCCGCCGAACCTGCGCTGCAGGCTCGCCACGAAGCGCAGCGCCTCGGTGGTGAGCACCTCGTCCGCTCGCGGCACGGAGCCGCCGGTCGCCGTGCTGTGCTTGACCACGATGGCCGGTGCACTCATGGGTGGCTCTCCTTCGCCGTCGACGCTCTTTTGTAGAGTGGACATTAGTTTCCGAGAAACGGAAGTTCAACAACTTGTTGAAATGTTCTCGACGGAGGATCATGCCGTGGCCGCAGTCAGCTCGGGTAGCAACGGCACGACCGGTGGCGTCCAGTCTCTGGAACGCGCGTTCGACCTCCTCGAACTGCTCGCCGACGCGGGCGGCGTGCTGACGCTCAGCGAACTCGCCGCGCGTTCAGGATTGCCCATGCCCACCATCCACCGCCTGGTACGCACGCTCGTGTCGCTGGGCTATCTGCGCCAGGACGCCTCCCGCCGCTACACCCTCGGCCCGAGGCTGATCCGGCTGGGCGAAACCGCGGGCCGGCTGCTGGGCAGTTGGGCCCGGCCGTACCTGGCCGAACTGATGGAGAGCACCGGCGAGACCGCCAATCTCGCGGTGCTCGAAGCGGGCGAGGTGGTCTATGTCGGCCAGGTGCCCAGCCGGCACTCGATGCGGATGTTCACCGAGGTCGGCCGGCGCGTGCAGCCGCACTGCACCGCGGTGGGCAAGGTCCTGCTCGCCCAACTGCCCGAGGCGGACGCCGCGCGCGTGCTCGGCGGTCGACCGCTGGCCTCGCACACCGAGCACACGGTCACCGATCCGGCCGAACTGCTCGCCCAGTTCCCGCGAATCAGGGCGCAGGGCTATGCGATCGACGATCAGGAGCAGGAACTGGGCGTGCGCTGCGTCGCGGTCGTGGTGCCGGGAGCGCCCACCGCGACCGCGCTGTCCGTGTCCGGACCCGATGGCCGGATCCGGGCGATGGAGGAGCACTGGATGACCACCAGGATGCAGGAGATCGCGACCCGCCTCGGCGCGCACCTCGGCGGCACCGAGCCGGACCCGGAACCGGTGCCCACGAACTGACGGCCCGCGCCGCTCGGGCGCGGGCGGCGCCGACCGCGAGCCCCGGGCGCCGGGTTCGGCTACCCGACCGGATATCCGCGGCGCCGGCGAGCGCGCGCGTCATGTCCATCGCCGGCCACTCGCCGTCGTGCGCTCGGTTACTACGCTGGGCGACATGACGACCTCACTGATCACCGGCGCCACCTCGGGCCTCGGCGCCGCGTTCGCCCGACGGCTGGCCCACGAAGGGCACGCCCTCGTCCTGGTCGCGCGCGACCGGGAACGATTGGCCGAATCGGCTCGCGACCTGCGCGAGGAACACGGCGTGTCGGTGGAGGTGCTGGCCGCGGACCTGTCCCTGGACGAGGGAATCGCGGCGGTCGAGGCCCGCCTCGCCGATCGGGCCGCGCCGGTGGACGTGTTGGTCAACAACGCCGGCTTCGGCAACCGGGGCGGTTTCCTGGACGCGTCCACGGCCGACGAGGTGCGGATGCTCAAGGTGCACTGCGAGGCGGTACTGCGGCTGACCGCCGCCGCGAGCGCGGCGATGCGCGAGCGCGGCCGCGGCTGGGTGGTCAACGTGGCGTCGGTCGCGGCCTTCCTGCCGCGCGGCACCTACGGCGCGAGCAAGGCGTGGGTGGTCGGCTTCACCGAGGGCACTGCCCGCGAACTCGCGGGCAGCGGCGTGCGGTTGATGGCGCTGTGTCCGGGCTTCGTACGCACCGAGTTCCACCTGCGGGCCGGGATGGGCACGTCCAACATCCCCAACTGGATGTGGCTGGACGCCGATCGGGTGGTCGCCGCCGCGATCCGCGACCTCGCGGTGGGCCGCACGGTCAGCGTGCCGGACCTGCGCTACAAGGCGGTGGTCGGGTTGGCCAAACTCGCCCCGCGCGGCCTGTTCGGCAGCGTGTCCACCAGGACCGGCCGGGTGTACGGGCCGACCCGCCCCTAGACCACGGGGTCGAGCACGCCACAGGCCCCGCCGACGCGAAGTCGACGGGGCCTGCGGGCGCGTACCGGGCGGGGCGGTGGGGTCGTCACGCCCCTCCCCCGGGCATCCGCGAGGTCCTGGGCCCGATCACCCGGGGGTTGAGCGCCCGGGGCGCCGGCCGAGGACGCCGGGCTGTCAGCGCCTCGGGCGGCCCTTGGGCCGGTCGCTCTTGCCGCGTCGGGCGGCCTTGGGGGAGTCGAGGCCATCCGTCGCCTCTGCTGCGGGTGCCGCTGCGGAATCTGCACGCTCGGCTTCGACGAACAGCGAGTTCTTGTTCTGCAGGTGGGGTTTCGACTTTTGCTTGGCCATGGCCGTTTCCTCCTACGGAGAACCGATGGTCGGTCGTCATCCACTCTCACACCGTTCATCACGCCCCGCATGTCGAGTACTACCCGCCGTGATGATCAAACGCGAATGTCAGCCCGAAATTGCTTCTACGATGCCTGGATGCTCCTTGACCCACCCGGGCGCTCACCTCGGCCCCGGGACCGATACCGCCGCGCCAAACGACGGATCGTCATCGGCTCCCTGACCGGCCTGGGCATCGCGTTCGGCTGCGTGCAATGCCTGCCGCCCGCTTATCTGCACCACGGCACGAAATCGTCCTTGACCGGCGGCAATCTCCCGGCTTCCAAACCGCCCCAGGCAGCCGCCGCACATCCGCCCTCGGAAACTCTCGACACCCTTCGGGGCGTCCCCGCAATCGACGGGCGCAGCTATATCCGCGCCCCCGGCGCCCGCCCCATGGTGTTCGGGCACCGCGGCGCGCCGAATCTGGCCCCGGAGAACACGCTGCCCTCGGACGAGGCCGCCCGCCGCTCGGGCGCGGACTGGATCGAGAACGACGTGCAGCCCAGCGTCGACGGCGTCCCGCACATCATGCACGACTCCACCGTGGATCGAACCACGAACGGCAAGGGCCGCCTTCGCGACCTGACGGCTGCTCATCTGGCCACGCTGGACGCCGGGAAGTGGTTCAAACCGTCCTTCGCCGGCACCCACGTGATGACCCTGCACGACCAACTCGCCGACCTGCGCACACACGGCGGCCGACTGCTCCTGGAGATCAAGACCCCGCACACCCGGGAGGAAATCTCCCGAATCGTCCAGGAGGTGCGCCTCGCCGGCATGTCCGGCCGGGTGTTCGTGCAGAGCTTCGACCCGGAGTCGCTGCGGATCACCCGCGATCTCGCCCCCGAACTGCCGCTCGGGCTGCTCCGGGATCGCCTCGACCCCGATCCGGTCGCATTGGCCAGAGAACTGCGCCTCGCCTCGTACAACCCGTCCTACCAGGGCCTGAGGCAACGCCCTCAACTGGTGGCCCAGTTGCACGCGGCCGGCATCGCGGTGCTGGCCTGGACGCCGGACGACCCCAAGGAGTGGGCCGCGCTCGACAACGCCGGGGTGGACGGAATCATCACGAACCGGACCGCCGATCTGGTCTCGTGGCTCACCACGCACCACGGAAAGGGCACCGGCAAGCCCTGATTCGACGCACCAAAGGCCCGCGTCCGGTCCGAGGAGACCCTTCCTCGACCGGCCGCGGGCCCTTTGTATCCAGGGGTCGGGCTCGCCTGTCCACGGACCGGCACCGGCAAACCCTTTACCTCGTAAGCGCAATGTGACATTTTACAGACGTGAGCGAACTCCGTCCCAGTGATGTCGTCGTCATCGGCGCGGGCGTCGTCGGCGCCGCGTGCGCCCACTACGCCGCGCGCGCCGGCCTGTCCGTCACCGTGCTCGATCGTGGTCCGGTCGCCGGCGGGACCACCGGAGCCGGCGAGGGAAACCTGCTGGTCTCCGACAAGCAGCCCGGGCCCGAGCTGGCACTGGCACTGCTCTCGCTTCGCCTGTGGGCCGAACTCGCCGAGAACGAACACGATTTCGAATACGAGCGCAAGGGCGGCCTGATCGTCGCCCGGACCGATGCCGAGGCGAGCGCGATGGCCGCCACCGCCGCCACGCAACGTGCCCGCGGGGTCACCGCCCATGCCGTCGACACCGCGGACCTGCCCTCCTACGAACCGCACCTGTCCCCGGACCTGGCCGGCGGTACGCATTATCCGCAGGACGCCCAGGTGCAACCGGCGCTGGCCGCTGCCGCGCTGCTGCGCTCGGGGGTGCGGCTGCACACCGGGGTCACCGTCACCGGCTTCCGGCGCGGGCGCGACGATCGAGTGCTCGGCGTACGCACCTCGCACGGCGAACTCGCCGCCGGCGCGGTGGTGAACGCGGCCGGCACCTGGTCCGGTGCGGTGGCCGCGCTCGCCGGCGTATCCCTGCCGATCCTCCCCCGCCGCGGTTTCGTGCTGGTCACCGAGCCGCTGCCGCCGATGGTGCGACACAAGGTGTATGCCGCGACCTACTCCGGGGACGTCGCCGGCGACGACGCGGACCTGGCCTCGTCGGCCGTGGTCGAGGGCACCCCGGCCGGCACCATCCTGATCGGCGCGAGCCGCGAACGGGTCGGCTTCGACCGCTCGTTCCCGATCCCGGTGCTGCGCCGACTGGCCGCGCAGGCGATCGAGCTGTTCCCGTTCCTGGCCGGCGTCTCGGTGCTGCGCGCCTATCGGGGGTTTCGGCCGTACTGCCCGGACCACCTGCCGGTGATCGGCCAGGATCCGCGCGTGCCCGGCCTGTGGCACGCATGCGGCCACGAGGGCGCCGGCGTGGGCCTGGCGCCCGCCACCGGACACCTCATCGCCCGGGGTCTGACCGGTAAGGACCCCGAGTTCGACCCCACCCCATTCGCCCCGACCCGCTTCGCGGAGGTGTCCTCGTGACCGGCGCATCCGAACCCACCCCGGTCCACCCACCCGGCACGGACCACTTCCGGATCGGCGTGGACGGCCGGCACATCCCCGTGGAGGCCGGGCAGACCGTCGGCGCCGCGATGCTCGCCGCCGGGATCCGGTCCTGGCGCACCACCCGGTTCGCCGCCAAGCCGCGCGGGTTGTTCTGCGGCATCGGGGTGTGCTTCGACTGTCTGGTCACGGTGAACGGCACCGAGTCCCTGCGGGCCTGCCTGGTCGCCGCCCGTCCCGACGACGAGGTGAGCACCACATGACCCACGACCTGGTCGTCGTCGGCGCCGGCCCCGCCGGCCTCACCGCAGCCGTCACCGCCGCCCGCTTCGGGCTGCGGGTCGCCGTCCTGGACGCCGGCTCCCGAGCGGGCGGCCAATACCATCGACACCGCGCCGGTCGGGCGCCGGCCTGGCCGCCGCTCGCCCACCTGCACACCGTCGAGCACCTCGCCGAACATCGCGTTTGGGCGGTCGAACGCGTGGCCGACGGATTTGCCGTACACGCCGTGGCCGGCGAGCGGGACGGCACCCCGGTGACCGTGACCGGTCGCAGGCTGCTCCTGGCCACCGGCGCCTACGACCGGCAACTGCCCTTCCCCGGCTGGGATCTGCCCGGCGTGCTCACCGCCGGCGGCGCGCAGGCGCTGATCAAGGGCAACGGTGTGGCGCCCGGTCGACGCGCGGTGGTGGCCGGCACCGGCCCGTTCCTGCTGCCGGTAGCCGTCGCACTGGCCGACGCGGGCGTCGAGGTGAGCGCGGTGCTGGAGGCGTCCCGGCCCACGCCGCGCGCCGCCGCACTCGCGCCGCACAGTCCCGCACGCGTGGTCGAGGCCGCCGGCTACGCGGTCGCCCTGGCCCGGCGGCGCATTCCGTACCTGACCGGCCGGGCCGTGATCGCCGCGCACGGCGACGACACCGGCCTGACCTCGGTCACCGTGGCCCGCCTCGACGCCGATTGGCGGCCCCGCCCCGGGACCTCCACCGAACTGGCCTGCGACACCCTGGCGGTCGGCTACGGGTTCACCCCGCAACTCGAACTGGCCGACCAACTCGGCTGCGCGACCACCCCGGACGGTTTCGTCGCGGTCGACGCCCGGCAGGCGACGGACATCCCGGGCCTGTCCGCCGCCGGCGAGAGCACCGGCATCGGCGGGGTCCATCTCGCCGCCGTCGAGGGCGAGTCGGCCGGGTACGCCATCGCCGGCCGGACGCCACCGCGTGCGCTGCTGCGTCGCCGGGCCGCACTCACCCGGTTCGCCGCCGGGTTGCGCGCGCTCTATCCGGTCCGGCCCGGGTGGTTGTCCTGGTCGGACCCCGACACCCTGATCTGCCGCTGCGAGGAGGTGCCTCGGGGCCGGATCGAGGACGCGGCCCGCCTCGGCGCCGACGACGTGCGCTCGGTCAAACTGCTCAGCCGCGCCGGAATGGGCTGGTGCCAGGGCCGAATGTGCGCCGAGGCCACCGCGTGCGTGTTGTCCGACGTGTTGGGCCGACCGGTCGCCGCGCCACCGCCCACCCGTCCGATCGGTGTGCCCATCCGTCTCGGAGACCTAGCCCAAGGAGCCTCATGAGCCCGCACCCTGCCTCCTCGTCCCCGGCCGACCCGGCCCGCCCCGCCGACCGGCAGCCTTGGCACGGCGTCGTGGTGGCCACCGCACTACCGCTGCGCGAGGACCTGTCCGTGGACTTCGACGCGTACGCCGAACACGTGCGATGGCTCGTGGATTCGGGCTGTGACGGGGTCTGCCCGAACGGCTCGCTCGGCGAGTACCAGTCACTCACGCCGCAGGAACGGGCCAAGGTGGTCAGTGTCGCGGTCGAAGCGGTGGGCGGGGACCGGGTGCTGCCCGGCGTCGCGGCGTACGGCGCGGCGGAGTCACTGCGCTGGACCGAGCAGGCCGCCGAAGCGGGTGCCCGGGCGGTAATGCTGCTACCGCCCAACAGCTACCGCGCGGACACCCGCACGGTGTTCGACCACTACCGCACGGTGGCCCGCGCCGGCCTGCCGATCGTCGCGTACAACAACCCCTTCGACACGAAGGTCGACCTGACCCCGCGACTGCTCGCGGACCTGTACGAGGAAGGTCTCGTGGTCGGCGTCAAGGAGTTCACCGGTGACGTGCGCCGGGCCTACGAGGTGGCCGAACTCGCGCCCGGGCTGGATGTGTTGATCGGCAGCGACGACGTCGCGCTGGAGTTCGGGCTGGCCGGCGCGGTCGGCTGGATCGCCGGCTACGCGAACGTCTTCCCGCGTGCGAGCGTCGAGTTGTACCGCGCGGCGACCGGCGGCGACGTACGCGCCGTGCTGCCGCTGTACCGATTGCTGCATCCGCTGCTTCGGCTGGATTCGCGCACCGAGTTCGTCCAGTCGATCAAGCTGTCGATGGACCTGGCCGGGCGCCGCGGCGGTCCGTCGCGCGCGCCGCGGCTCCCGCTGCTACCCGAACAGGAGGCATCGGTGCGCGAGTTCACCGAGAAGGCGCTCGCGGAGGGACTGGCCTGATGCGCTCACGACACGTCTTCCACGCGGTCGACTCGCACACCGAGGGCATGCCGACCCGGGTGATCACCGGCGGCGTCGGTGTGCTCCCCGGCGCCACGATGGCCGAGCGGCGGGTGCACTTCATGGCCCATCGGGACCACCTCCGCACGCTGTTGATGCACGAGCCGCGCGGGCACGGCGCGATGAGCGGCGCGATCCTGCAACCGCCGACCCGCCCGGACGCGGACTACGGCGTGCTGTTCATCGAGGTGTCGGGCTGCCTGCCGATGTGCGGGCACGGCACGATCGGGGTGGCCACCGTGCTGGTCGAGACCGGCATGGTCGAGGTGGTCGAACCGGTCACCACGATCCGGTTGGACACGCCCGCCGGGCTGGTGGTCGCCGAGGTCGAGGTGCACGAGGGCGCGGCGCGCTCGGTGACCCTGCGCAACGTGCCCTCGTACGCCCACACCCTGGACGCGACGGTGGACGTGCCGGGGCTCGGCGCGGTCGGCTACGACATGGCCTACGGCGGCAACTTCTACGCGATCCTGCCGATCGACAAGGTCGGCCTGCCCTTCGACCGAGCCGAGGCCGGACGCATCCTGGAAACCGGCCTGGCGATCATGGCGGCGATCAACGAGCAGGCCCGGCCGGTGCATCCGGAGGATCCCGCGATCGCCGGCTGCGCCCACGTGCAGTTCCTCGCGCCGGGCTCGGACGCCACGCTGTCGCGCAACGCGATGGCGATCCACCCGGGTTGGTTCGACCGCTCGCCGTGCGGCACCGGAACCAGCGCGCGGATGGCCCAGTTGGCCGCACGCGGCGAGTTGGCGGTCGGACAGCCGTTCGTCAACGAGTCGTTCATCGGGACCCGGTTCCACGGGCGGATCCTGGAGCAGGCCGAAGTGGGCGGGTATCCGGCCGTGGTCCCGCAGATCACCGGACGTGCCTGGATCACCGCCACCGCGCAATATCTGCTCGACCCCGAGGACCCCTTCCCAGCCGGGTTCCGCCTGTGAGGGCGACCGAAGACGGGTCGGCACCCGGGCACCCGACCGCCCGAAATTCGCTCACGCTCCGTGGTCGCCCGTACGCACGGTCGCGATCCTGCCCACAGGGTGACTGACCGTCAGTAGCATGGCGGGAGGAGGCACCATGGAGACGGGACACGGAGCGCTCGCGCTGCCGTCCTTCGACGATCGACCGATCCTGCGGGACCGGGTGGCACGAGAGCTGCGCGCGGCGTTGATCGCGGGCGAAATGCGGCCCGGCGTGGTCTATTCCGCGCCCGCGTTGGCCGCGCAGTTCGGCGTGTCACCGACGCCGGTCCGCGAGGCGATGCTCGACCTCGCCAACGAGGGGCTGGTCGAGGCCGTTCGCAACAAGGGATTTCGGGTCACCGAGCTCTCCGACCGCGAGTTGGACGAGTTCACCGAGGTCCGCGCGCTGATCGAGGTCCCGGTGGTGGCCCGCCTCGCGGGCGTGGTCACCCCGGCCCAACTGGCCGCACTGCGCCCGGTCGCCGAGGAGATCGTCGCGGCGGCGGAGGTGGGCGACCTGATCGGGTACGTGGAGGCGGATCGTCGTTTCCATCTGTCGTTGCTCGCGCTGGCGGGCAACGAACACCTGGTCCGGGTGGTCGGCGATCTACGCAAACGCTCACGCCTGTACGGCCTTTCCCGGCTCGCGCAGAACGGCCGCCTCGCCGCGTCCGCCGCCGAGCACCTCGAACTCCTGGATGCGCTCGCCACCGGCGATCCCGTCCAGGCCGAAGGTGTGATGGCCCGGCACATCGGCCACGTCCGCAACCTGTGGGCGGATCCCCCCGACCAGCCGAGCTGAAGCCGACACCGGCGGCTCCGGTCCGAGGGATTCGGGCCGGGGCCGGCAGTGCGACCGGCGTTCGGCGTTCGGCGTTCGTTCTGTGTCGTGTGACATTTCACCGGAGGAATGGGGTCCTTGTCTCGCTTCCCTACGGAGCAATGTCCGCCGTACGACCAGAGGGTTGTGTCGGCTCAGTGGTAACGGCGGCATACGAACAGGTCTGCCCCGCGTGGGAGCACCAACTCGTTCGGCCCTTCCGCGCGACCGGCGGGTGCGAAAAGGTCGGGGGTTCCGATTCCGCTCGGCGAAGGGTGTGCAGTCGTGGTCGATGGTGCCGACGTTGCCGCTCCCTACTCCGCGTTCCAGGACTCGATCTACCTCGACGGGCTGCTGACCGGGGAGACCCCCGCGTATCCCACGGACGCCACCGCCTTGGAGGTGGCCGCCGGCGAACGGCTCGATCCGGGTCCACGCGGCTACGTACTGGGCGGCGCGGGTGGCGGGGCGACGATGCGGGCCAACCGGGCGGCGTTCGAACGGCGCCGGATCGTTCCGCGCATGCTGCGCGATGTGGGTAGGCGCGATCTGTCCTGCTCCGTGCTGGGCACCGAGTCGCCCGCGCCGGTACTGCTCGGGCCGGTCGGTGTGCAATCCATCGTGCATCCCGAGGGCGAGTTGGCGACCGCGCGCGCCGCGGCCACCCTGGGGCTGCCCATGGTGTTGAGCACGGCGTCGTCCCATTCGCTGGAGGAGGTCGCCGCCGCGTCCGGTTCGGGTCCGCGCTGGTTCCAGCTCTACTGGCCGCGCGACGACGACGTGACGATCAGCCTGCTCGCCCGGGCCCGGGCCGCGGGGTACACCGCGCTCGTGGTCACCCTGGACACCTGCTTCCTGGGCTGGCGCCCCAACGACCTGGATCGGGCGTACCTGCCCTTCCTGCGCCAGGTCGGCATCGCGAACTATCTGAGCGATCCGGCCTTCCTGGCCGGGCTGAGCAAACCGATCGCGGAGGACCCGACGGCGGCGATCGCGCACTGGGCGGGGATGTTCTCCGATCCGACCAAGAGCTGGGGCGACCTGGCGTTCCTGCGCGAGAACTGGATCGGGCCGATCGTACTCAAGGGCATCCTGCATCCGGACGACGCACGCCGGGCCCGCGACGCCGGTCTGGACGGGATCGTGGTGAGCAACCACGGCGGGCGCCAACTCGACGGTGCCGTCGCCGCATTGGATGCGCTGCCGGCCGTGGTGGAGGCGGTGGGCGAGGACCTGACGGTGCTCTTCGACAGCGGCGTACGCACCGGGACGGACCTGCTCAAGGCGCTGGCCCTCGGCGCCCGGGCGGTCCTGGTGGGCCGGCCGTACGTCTACGGCCTGGCGCTGGGCGGCGAGGCCGGCGTCCGGCACGTACTGCGGTGTCTGCTGGCCGAGTTCGACCTTTCCATGGCCCTGTCCGGACACACTCGCCCGGACGAGTTGCGTACCTCGGTACTGACGTCGGACTGATCGGGGCGCGCGAAGGCCCTGACGACCGCTCGAAATTTTCCTATTTGCCGAGCTGGTTCCGATATTCTCCGCGCATGATCACGCCCATGACGAGAGGAAACGCCTCGTGAGCGACTCCGCGCGCCCTGTCGCTCCACACGCCATCCTGCGGCGGATGACCTCGCGCGACACCACCGAGGAGCATCGCGCGTCCACCCCGTTGGAGCTGTTCTTCGACCTGACCTTCGTGGTCGCGGTGGCCCAGGCCGGCAGCCGACTGGTGCACTCGCTGGCGGAGGGGCATCCCGGGCACGGGCTCACGGGCTACCTGCTCGTGTTCTTCGCGATCTGGTGGGCGTGGGTCAACTTCACCTGGTTCGCGTCCGCGTACGACTGCGACGACCCGCTGTACCGGGTCGCGACGCTCGTCCAGATCACCGGTGTCCTGGTGCTGGCCGCCGGGGTGCCGCGCGCCTTCGAGAACAGCGACTACGCGGTCGCCATCGTCGGCTACCTGATCATGCGTCTCGCGCTGACCTTCCAGTGGCTGCGGGCGGCCCACGACGAGACCGACGCCGCGGCCCGGCGCACCGCGCGGCGCTACGCGGCCGGGCTGGTGCTGGTGCAACTCGGCTGGGTGGTGCTGCTGCTCCTGCCGGACGCCGCCTGGACAGCGGGGTTCCTGCTACTGGTGGTTGCCGAACTCGCGGTACCGGCGATCGCCGAACGCGACCACCCCACGACCTGGCACCCGCGTCACATCGCCGAGCGGTACGGGCTGTTCACCATCATCATGCTGGGCGAGAGCGTCTCCGCCGCGACCGTCGCGATCCAGACCGCGCTCGACGACGAGGCCGCGCTGGACGAACTGCTGCCGATCGCCGCAGGTGGGCTGCTGATCGTGTTCGCGGCCTACTGGATCTACTTCGCGGTGCCGATCCACGACTACCTGGCATCCAACCGTCAAGCCTTCCTGTGGGGATACGGCCACTACGTGGTCTTCGGCTCGGCGGCGGCGATCGGCGCGGGCCTGGAGGTCGCCGTCGAACAGGCCGTGGGCGAGGCGCACATCTCCCGGACGGCCGCGTCGGCGAGCGTGACGATCCCCGCGGCGCTGTTCCTGCTGAGCACGTTTGTGCTGCATTCCCGGCACCACAAAGTCGGCCCGGCCCAGAGGGCGACACTGCCGACCGCCGGTGTGTTGATCCTGCTGTGCACGTTCCTGGGCGCGGCCGCGGTGCCGGTGGCGGGTGCGGTGGCGGCGCTGACGGTCGCGGTGGGCACGGTGTTGTCGGCCCGGCAGGGCGAGGGGGATGTGCGACAAAGCCGTCGGCGGGCGATCGCGGGCGGGTGAGGGCCGCTCGGGCGTCGGTTGGGGGGTGTCGGTGTCGGGCGGGCGCCGGGGGTCGCGGGGGCGAGACCGGGCAGAGCGTGAGGCTTGTTGCGCTAACCCGCCGTCAGGCGCCGGGCCGGGCCCTGGGGCTCGGGTGGGAGCAGGGGGCCGCCCTGCCATTGCTGAAATATCAGCATGGTGTGCACCTGGGTCACCTCGGTGCGCGCCGTGAAGCCGTCCACCACGAGCCGCTGCAGCCCGGTCGCGTCGGCGACCGCGACATGCACGAGGAAGTCGTCGGGTCCGGCCAGGTGGTAGAGCGCACGGGTCTCCGGCAGCTTGAGCACGTGCCCCACGAACGGGTTGAGCACGACGCGGTGGTGCGGCCGCACCCGAACCGCGAGCATCGCCTGCAGCGGTCGGCCCAGCGCGGCCGCGTCGACCTCGACTGTCGCCCCCTTGACCACCCCGGCCGAGCGCAGCCGGGCGACCCGATCCAGGCAGGTCGAGGGCGCGATCCCGACTTCCGCGGCGAGCGCCTTGTTGCTGATCCGGGCATCGTTCTGGAGGGCCCGGAGGATTCCGAGATCGATCGGATCGAGGGCGATGGATTGGCTCATCGGGCGATGATAGTTCGGCGAGTGGGCGGATTCTCCGGGGATCGGCGGAGCATGGCGGGCATGGATGACCTCCGAGTGGATCTTGACGGGCGTGCCGGGTCTACCGCCATGGGTGGCGTGGGTGGCGTGGGTGGCGTGGGTGGTTCGGCCGGTGAGGGCGGCGTGAGCAGTGTGGCCGGCTTCAGCAGTGTCGGTGTCGTGGGGGGCGCGAGCGGTTCCGGCGGCTCGGGTGGCTTGGATGGCTCGGGTGGTCCGAGTAGCTCGGGTGGCTCGGGTGGCTCCGGTGGCGGGGGTGGCGGGGGGCACATGTTCGAGACTCGTGCGGTGCATGCCGGTCGGGACGATCTCGCCGCCCTGGGTACACACGCCGTGCCGATCGATCTGTCCACCACCTATCCCCTGCCGGACCTGCCGGCCGCGGCGCTCGCGCTCGACGCATACGCGGAGGGGGAACTCCCCGACGGCTCACCGATCTACGGCCGATTGACCAATCCGACGGTGCGTCGTTTCGAGACCGCACTCGCGGAGTTGGAGGGGTGCGCCGACGCGGTCGCGTTCGCCAGTGGCATGGCGGCGGTCACCGCGTGCCTGCTCGCCGCCGCCGCACGTGGCCGGCGGCATGTGGTGGCGGTACGGCCGCTGTACGGCACCACGGACCACCTGCTCACCAGCGGGCTGCTCGGCACCGAGGTCACCTGGGTCGATCCGGACGGGGTGGCCGGGGCGTTGCGCCCGAACACCGGGCTGGTCATGGTCGAGACACCGGCCAATCCGACACTGGCCGAACTGGACCTGGCCGAGTTGGCCGCCCAGGCCGGAGACGTACCGCTGCTGGTGGACAACACGTTCGCAACACCGGTGTTGCAGCAACCCGCGAAGGCCGGCGCGCGGATGGTGCTGCACAGCGCGACCAAGTTCCTCGGCGGGCACGGCGACGTGATGGGCGGCGTGGTGGCCTGCGACCCGGAGACGGCCCAGGTCCTGCGGCAAATCCGATTCGCCACGGGGGCGTTGCTGCATCCGCTCGCGGGCTACCTGCTGCTGCGCGGCCTCGCGACGTTGCCGATCCGGGTCGCGAAGGCCTCCGCGTCGGCGGCGACGCTGGCCCGGCGACTGGCCGCCCATCCGGCGGTCGAGCAGGTGCACTATCCGAGCATCGGCGGCGCCCTGGTGGCCTTCGAGCCGACGGGCGACCCGATGGCACTGGTCGGCGCGCTCCGCTTGATCACGCCCGCGGTCAGCCTCGGCGGCACCGACACGCTGATCCAGCATCCGGCCTCGCTGACCCACCGCGTGATCGACGACGCCGCGCGTGACGAGGGCGCCATCGGGCCCAAATTGCTGCGCCTTTCGGTGGGGCTGGAGCACGAGGACGACCTGTGGGACGACCTGTCGACGGCTTTGGACCACGCTGCCGGGCGCGGTGCCGAGTGGGCGCGGGGTGCGAGGTCGGCGTTCGGGCGGGTGGAGACGCCGGGTGTGGAGGCGTCGGCCTCGGCGGTGACGCTTCGTCAGGAGCAGCCCTCGGCTCACGTTTGACGCACGGGCACACGGTGCGGGTGCGGGTGCGGGTGCGGGTGCGGGTAGTCGCACCCGCCCCCGCACCCGTATTCGCATGCCGAAGCCATCGCACAGTTGGAGCGAACCGTCGCCCGGTGCCCGAGGATCCCGGATGGAATCGGGGGACTACCCCCAGTGGTGGGCCGGTTCGTCGGGTAGCGTCCCGAGCAGGTCCGAACCGGCCGAGCCGAGCGGTGTTCCGCGCGCCGCCACCGGAGGTGACGCGTCATGCCCCCGCACGCAGTCCGACCGAACCGCCCGGCCCGCCGTCCGCTTCGCGATCCGTCCCGGCCGACAGCCGGCCGGCCGACCCCCAATGGCTTCCCTCCCCGCCGGCCGACGTGCCGCCGGGCGGCAGTCGGGCCGGTGCTGTCGATGTTGGTCGCGCTGCTCCTGCTGGCGTCCTGTACCTCCGCGACCTCCACCCCACGCTCCACAGCCTGGCCCACCGACCCCGTGCCGACCACCGACGTTCCGGGCGGCCGGGGCGGCCCGGGGGCGGCGAGCGACCCACCCGCCTCGTGCAGCAACCCGCTCGCGAGCCTGCGTCCCGGGTCGGGGCCACCACGCGCCGCCGACTATCCGAACGACGGCTCACTCGCGCGGATCCTGCGCCAGGGCTTTCTGACCATCGGTATCGACCAGAGCACCTACCCGTTCAGCTACGCCGACGTCGCCGACCACAATCGGCTCAAGGGCTTCGACATCGACCTCGTTCGGGAGATCGCCGCCGACCTGTTCGGCAGTACGGACGCGAGCCGGCTGCACTTCCGCGTCCTGCCCAACAACATCCGTGAACAGTCCGTCGCGAACGGCGACGTGGACATCGTCGCGAAGTCGGTCACCGTGAACTGCCGCCGCCGGGCGCTGGTCGACTTCAGCTCGGTCTACTACGAGTCGGGACAGCGCGTACTGGTCGTCCGCGACGGCCCGGCCGCAACCGCCGACCACGCCAAGGGCCTGATCGGCCTGCCTTCCGGAACCCGCGTCTGCACGGTCGGCAACACCACCGCCGCAGAGGCGGTGCGCGTGACGAAGGGCCTGGTCCCCGTCACCGGCGAAACCTGGGCGGACTGCCTCGTCCACATCCAACAGGGCCAAGCGGACGCATCGGTCGGCGACGACACCATCATGGCCGGCCTCCAGGCTCAGGACCGCTTCGTGCAATTGGTCGGCCCCAAGCTCACCCGCGAATCGTACGGCCTCGAAATCGCCAAGACCCACCCCGACTTGGTCCGCTTCGTCAATGCCTCGCTGGAACGCATCCGCCGAGACGGGACGTGGCAGCGGCTGTACGAGACGTATGTGGCCCGCTATATACCGGAATCCGGACCGGTGACGGCCCCGGATGCGGTGTATCTGGACTGAACGCGGCAACGACGGCGGACCGAATCATTGCGACGGTGACCGGACGACCGGTGCGCTGAAGCCGGACCGGGGCACGCGCGGTCGGCGGAGTGGAGTCGGGCCGACCGCCGGCCGAGCCCGAGCCCATCCGTGCGTCTGCGTCTACATCCACGACATCCACGTCTACGTCGAGGACGACATCCACGTCCACGTCCACCTCCACACCTACGTCGAGGACAGGTAGTCCCTCGGCACGACCAGTCCCGACTCGTAGCGGTGACGACCAGTTGCGGCCGATCTCGTGCGCCGAGCCTGGTCATGATGCGACTCACGTGCGTCTTCGCGGTGAGCGGACTCAGCCCGAGCAGCGTCCCGATCTCCGCCGGGGCTGGTGGGCCGGGGCCGAGCCGGTGGGTCGGACCTCATGGGTCGGGCATGGGCATGGCGCTTGGGCCCGGCACTTCAGCCGCCGCCCAAGCGCGGCCCGACCCGCCGGTCAGCCGCCGCCGAACCAAGCCGGCATGTCGAAGTGGAACGAATCCCCCGGCGTCATCGTCCGAAGGTCCTCCTCCAACGCACGCAGCCGTTCCGCGCCCAATGCCCCCGCCCACTTGGCACGCAAGTCCTCAAAGATCGCAGCCGACTTCGCCAGCGAATCCACCCCACGCGCGGTGAGCCGAACCACCTTGCGCCGCGCGTCGTTCGGATCCACACCCCGTTCGACGTAACCCAGCCGCTCCAAGCCGTCGATCGTCTTGCCCGCCGCCTGCTTCGAGACACCCAACAGGCGCCCGAGTTCCACCGCGGTGGTGCCGTGCGGCCCAATGGCCTGAAACACGAAGCCGTGCATGGGGCGCAGGTCGGGGTGGCCCTGCCGAGCGAGCTCGGCATGCACCTCGTCGATGAGTACCCGAAAGGCCATCAGCAGGCGCAACGGCAGCTCGAAACCCGGCGGGTCCTGGCCGGACCCGCCGGCGTTCGTTCCGACCGCAGACGAGTTTGTTGACATGGATAGACAACCTGGTTCACTATTTAGACAACGACGTTGTCGAAGTCCCGCAAGTCTAGGAGATCACCGCATGCCTGTCATCCGCAGCGCCGACGCCCGCATCACCACGACCCCCAACGGCGTCATCACCACCTACGCATCCCCCACCCAGGGCGGCACCAACGCAGCCCTGTGGCGAGTGGACATGACCCCGGCCACCTCGGCCCCGTACCACGCCTTCGAATCCGAACAAATCTGGACCATCCTCACCGGCGGCCTCACCGCCGACTTGGACGGCGAAAAGCTCACCGCAACCACCGGCGACACCCTCGTCTTCCCCGCCGACCTCCCCCGCCAAGTCCACGCGGACACCGAAACCGGCTTCAGTGCCATCGTCACCGCCCCCGCAGGGGCCCGCGCCTACAACCCCAACGACACAACCCCGCCCGGCACCTGCGACATAGCCCCCAAGGACGCCGAACGCATCCTCCCGCCCTGGATGATCTGACCCACCCCTCCACGCAACAGCCCACCCCACCGCCCCACCCGCCCTCGCTCCACCCGGCCGGCCGACGTCGGGGAACAGGCGGCGGGGGGCGAAGGCGGGGGCGCCCACCCGGCAAGTCAGCCAACGGACGGACAGCCGGCCGGCGGACAAGCGGCGGGGGCAGCGGGCAGCGGGCAGCGGGCAGCGGGCAGCGGGCCATCATCCTCGCAAGCCGCCGCTCGCGGGGATCCGGAGCGGTTGGGCGAAGTAGGCCGAGGTGAATCGGCAGCGCCGCCAACCCAATCAGCACCCCGGCGTCACGCCACTCGCAATCCGCTCCGTCCGCCCTGCCCCGCCCCGCAGACCGACCCCCAGCCCTCATCGCAGCGGCGAGTCCACCCGAGTCACCGCAAGCGTGCGCCGCGCCAACTCCACCAAGGCACACTGGTCTTGACCCGGCAGCCCGGTTCTGACCCGGGTCGCCGCAATCGATGGCCAAGCCGCGTCCGCGCCGTGCAGGATCCCGGCTATCGAACCCGCCACCGGCGCGGAGGTATGGATGTCCCACCCTCCCCGGACGGTCAAGCCGATCTGCCGACACGGGTCGCCGTCACCCCACAGCAACCCCGCCGCGACCAGGCAGGCGTTACCCAGCGCGTCCCGCCGGGAGCCGGTCCCGTACCGCTGATGCACCTCCGCAGCCGCCTGCTCCCAGGTGCGACCACGGGTGTAGGCGACCAGGACACCCTGAATCGCCCGCGACAACCGCGACTCGACCGGCAGATGCCGCAGCGAGACCCCGACCGCCTGCGCGGCATCGCGCGCCGTGAACGCCGCCGCCGCAAGGGCAGCGCTCCACATCGCCGCGTACAGCCCCTCCCCCACATGCGAAACAACCGCGTCCTTGCGAGCCAATCGCGCCGCCCGCCGGGGATCACCCGGTGCCACGTACCCGTACAGGTCCGCACGCGCCATCGCCTCGTCGGTCCCGCCGTGCGCAGTCTCCCGGGACGCCGTCGCCGGCGGCAGCGCACCGCTCAGCAGGGCCTGATAGGCGGCCTGCTCCGCCGCGCGCTGACGCAAGAACGGCAGGGTGAGCAGCCACAACGCCCCGACCTGCGCACTGGTGAAGCCCGGTCCGTACAGCTCCAACACCCGCAGGCTCAGTACCGACCGATCCATCGCATCGCTGCGATCCTCCGCCCGGGCGGCATCCGGCACGCTCGACCCATCCGGAATGCGGGCCGCCTCGTAGGCACCGAGGCAACGACCGATCCAGCCTCCGTGGATGCGATCCAGCAACGCCACGCCGGGCGGCGGTGGATCGATGGCACCGGCCGGCGGAAGCCCCTCATCCACAAGCCGATCGACGGCGTCGCCACGATCGTCGCGCAGCAGACCACCTCGACCGGGGCCACCCCGGCTCGGACCATCGCGCGTAAGACCATCCGGCGACAAACCGTCTCGCCCCGGACCATTCCGCCCCGGGCCGTCTCGCCCAGCCCGTCCAGGCCACCCTCGCTCGACGCGTTCTCGTGTCAGGGGCTCTCGCCGCTGACGGTCTCGGTCCAAGGAGTCTCGCCCCCGATGGTCTTGCCCAAGACGATCTTCATCGAAGCGCCCGCCGGCACGCGCACCATCGAGGCGCCCGCCGTCAAAACGCCCGCCACCAAGGCGATCTCGCCCCGGACGGCCTCGATCCGGGTATGCCTTGCCAAGAAGGTCTCGCTCCAGACCGTCGCGCCCTCGGCCATCCTCCGCGCGCTCGACTCGGGCCTGGTCATTCCGGGCGCCCCCGCCGAATCGACCATCACCCGCCGCACGTTCGCAGCCCACGCCGTCATCGACCACCTCGACTTGCTTCAGACGTGCGGACTCCAGACCGTCTCGGCGCCCATCGACCGAAGCCGGACCACCGTCACCGTTGCCAGTGTTCCCGCAACTCAAATCATCTTGCGCCAGACGATCGCGCCGCCCATCGCCTCGGTCGGCACCACCCGAAGCCAATACCTCATCGCCGGCCAAATCACCCTGCCTCAGTGGGATTTGCACACGCGCTTCCTCCATCGGACGATCACGCAACCCCAGGTCGTACCCCAGGCCGCCGCCGAGCCGGCCGTTGCCCACCCAATCGCCGCCTGCGAGATCGTCCTTCTTGAGATCTTCGCTTGCCGGCTCATCTTCGCCCGGATGATCCGAACGCCCGCGCCCGCGCCCGCACTCGCGCCCGCCCCCGCCGGCGCCCTGCCTGCGATCCACCCGCCCTCGATGCCCCGAACCCAAGTTGTCCGATTCCCGCCCGTCCCGGCCCGCCTCCGCCACGCGCGTCACCGCTCCTTCGCCGACCGACCCCGCCCCGAAACCGACCTTCGACGCACCGCCCACGCCCGACCCGAATCCGGCGCCCACACCGCCGCTCGCGTCCTGCCCACTCGGATCAGCCGGCCCGTGCACCCCACCCGGGCCATCCGACCCGACCGGCCCAACCAACCCGCCAACCGCGCCCCCGTCGTCACCCACCACGCGCGCCACTGCGCCGTCTTCCGCAGCCCGCGCCGCCGCTCCACTCCACCTATCGCCCCGCCGAAGACGAGCCCGTTCCCGACCCCGATCGCGCGCCCCATCGCGCGCCTGCCCCTCCACCCGCACCTGCGACGCCTGTGTCTGCGAGGCCTGCGCCTGCCCTTCGACGCGCCCGTCCTGCGCCTTCTGCGAATCGTGCCGCACTTGGTCCTCCCCGGCCGGGTGGGCAGGCCGGCACCCACCGGCGGGGCGACGCTGCCCGGGACGTTGGCGGATTCGACACCCGGAACCCGATCGCGACTCCGGGTGACGAAGCCCGCTCGTACCGCATCATGCTCCGGCCGATCAGGGAAAGGCCAGACGCCCGGGACAGCGGATTCGACCGAAATGTGACGCCCTATCACATGCCCTGCGCAGGCTGCGGAACTGCCCCGGTCCAGGCCATCGGCAAGCCTTGACGAAGTTCAGACACAACCCGCTGAAATTCGTCACGACCCAGGGGGTTCGCCGGCGCCGCAAATCGCGTACCTTATCAGCCATGACCTCGGCTCGCGCCTATGACGGCGGCATCTACTCGTCGTATTCGGAGACCCCGATCTACGACCGGCTCGTAGCCGAACGGGGTCGTCCGGAGATCGGCCCCCTAAACCTCCCCGTACCGGACTTCGCCATGCACCCGCTCTTCGGCGAACGACCGGCGCTCCCGGCCCTCCCCGCCCTGCCGTCCTCGTACTCGTCGCCCGCCCCGGCATACGGGTCCACGTACGGCTCGTCCGCCCCGGGCTACGGCTACAACGCGCCTGCCCCGATGCAGTCGCTGCCCGCTCCGCTGCCGGTTCCGGCGCAGTACGGCGGCGGCTCCCCGCAGTACGGAGGCGGCCAGTACAACAACGCGCCCATGTCCGGGTACGCGTCGATGGCCCCGGCCGCGCCGCAGGCACCCCAGCAGGCCGTGCACCAGGCACCGCAGCCCGGCGCCGGGCAGTACGCCGCGCAGTACGTACAGCCGCCGCAGGTACCGACACCGCGCGTGCCGAACATGGGCGAGCCGGGCCAGTTCCCGCCTCGCTACTGATCTCGCGCAGCCGTACGCCACCCCACGCGCCGCGCGCACGAGTCGAGTACCGAGTCGCACCACCCGCACGCAGTGCGGCAATGTCCCGAGCAGGACGGCGTCGCACCGATCCCCCGTCGGCTTCCCCGGGCCGGCGTGAAACAGTGAAGGCATGCGCCACCTCGCTTCCTTGCACATGTATCCGATCAAGTCCGCACGCGGAATAGACCTCTCCGAGGCCGTGGTCGAACCGTGGGGCCTTGCCGGCGACCGACGCTGGATGCTCGTGGACGAGGCCGGACGGTTCCTCAGTCAGCGCAAGCAGCCGTTGCTGGCGACCGTGACGGTACGTCAAGAGACGAACGGGCGACTGACCGTGCGGACGCCCTCGATGGACGAACTGTGGGTCGAGCCGACTGCCGACACACGGCTCGTCCCGGTGACCGTGTGGAACGACGAATTCGAGGCCGCCCTGGGCCCGGACGACGCGCACGCGTGGTTCGGAAAGCTGCTGGGCTTCGACGTCCGACTGGTACATCTCGACGACCCGACTCGACGAACGCCGGATCAGCGATACGCGGATGCGTCCGATCGGGTGAGCTTCGCGGACGGATTTCCGCTGTTGCTGACGACGACGGGTTCACTCGAATCATTGAACGCCGTCATGGATTCTCCACTGCCGATGAACCGTTTCCGCCCCAACGTCGTCATCGACGAGCCCGAGGGCTGGGCCGAGGATCGCTGGCGCCGAGTCCGCATCGGCGACGCCATCTTCCGCGTCGTCAAGCCGTGTTCGCGCTGCGTGATCACGACAACCGACCAACGGAGCGGCGAACGAGGCGCCGAGCCGCTCAGGGCCCTCGGCAAACACCGCCGATTCGGCAAGAAGCTGATCTTCGGCCAGAACCTGATCCCCGAACTCCCCTCGAACGGCACGGGCGTCCTCCGGGTAGGCGACCCCTTCGAGGTCCTCGAAACCACCTGACCGACCGACCAACCGACGCCCCCACCACCGGCGGCCGTCCCGAACCGCTACCGACGCACCTCCACATGCAACGGGCGGCTTCGCAGTCGTGCGATCCGTACGACGCGGCAAAGCCATCCGTTGAGTTGGATCGTTCGCCACACGAAACCGGAACGACCGTACGTAGACCGGGGTCGGTCCGTCGGCCCACGAAGCTGCCGATGGAGCTGGGCCGTTCGGCGTGCTCGGACGGGCACGGCCGTACGGCGAAGCCATCCGTGGGCGCTGGAAACCATCGGCGGAGGCGGCCCTTCCGGGGCCGCCGAACCAGGACGACCACATGGCCGGCCGATGCCTCAACGCGCGAAGTCGCCCGCGTCATCGAGCCGTTCGTCGAGAGGTCGGCCGCGTGGTCGTTCGACCGGAAGCACCCCGGACCGGCACGGCAGGCCAGGCTGAGGCGCCTCGGGCTCGGCATACCGAGCTGCGGCCGGCGCGGATCCCGCACGCCGTCACTCGCCCACGCCCGACCGTCACACCCGATCCGGCACCGCCGCATCCGCACCTGGCGCTTGCCCACTCGGCACGGACCGGGCCCCCGATCGCGGCGGGATCTGCGGCCGTTGGTCCAGTTGTTGGGCGTGCGGTGACTGAGCAGGTCGTGGGCTTCCTCTGCCCACGGACCAGCGGGCAACGGGCGGGCGAGCGGATGGGCCGGCGCGCGGGCCAACGGGCCGGCGGACCGACGAGCGGACGAGCGGACGGGCGCCTGGCCGACGGGCGCGCCGATGGCGGTCGAGCGGCGGGCGGGCGGTGACCGGATGGCGAGCGTTGGGCGTGTCCGTGGGATGGCGGCCGGCCGGCGACTGACAGCGGAGGAGCGGGCCGAGGAGTAGGCCGCGATCGAGTGGCGGCGGACCGAGGTGGGCATCTCACACCGATGGGGAGACCGCAGACCGCAGACAGCCGGGCGGCCGACGAGCATACGGACGACGGGCGGACCGCCGTATGGGCGGCAGTCGGATGGTGAACCTGGTGGACCGGACGGATTGGCACCCGGCCGGCGGCCGATCGGCCCGACCGACACCTGGGCAATGAGTACGCGGACACTCGGAACACGTACCGACAGTGACGAGCCAACCAGGCCGCACCCGAAAAAGTCGAACCCCGTGAGCCTGGCCGGCCCGCAGGTCCGCAGGCCCGCGGACGGAGTCGGCGTCCCGTCGCCTGTCGGGGGTCTCGGGGCCGCACGTGCGCAAAGGCGTTACGAGCGGCCGCTTGGCGCACGGGCTGTCACTCACGTGGGT
The DNA here is from genome assembly GCF_040605455.1 of Embleya sp. NPDC005575. NCBI lineage: Bacteria > Bacillati > Actinomycetota > Actinomycetes > Kitasatosporales > Streptomycetaceae > Embleya > Embleya sp. NPDC005575. The sequence continues at coordinate 58,211 of NZ_JBEXCV010000025.1, forward strand.
GATATGTCCCGCGCGCCCCGATCCGGTGCCGCTCGGCGCCCGGCACGCTGATGCCCCCACTACCTCGGACCGTCCGGCACGTTCCTGCCGGGTGAGGGGACAACGACATCATGGCTACCGTCACCTTCGACCGGGCCACCCGCCGGTACACCAAGGGCGACAAGCCCGCCGTCGACCAACTTTCACTCGACATCGGCGACGGGGAATTCCTGGTACTGGTCGGCCCGTCCGGATCCGGCAAGAGCACCGCTCTGCGCATGCTCGCCGGTCTGGAGGACGTGAACTCCGGCACGATCCGCATCGGTGACCGCGACGTCACGAACCTTGAGCCCAAAGAACGCGACATCGCGATGGTGTTCCAGAACTACGCGCTCTATCCGCACATGACGGTGGCCGAGAACATGGCCTTCGCACTCAAGATCGCGCACCAATCGAAGGGCGAGATCACCCGCCGAGTCACCGAGGCAGCAAAAATCCTCGACCTGACCGAATTCCTCGATCGCAAACCGAAGGCCCTCTCCGGCGGTCAACGTCAGCGCGTTGCAATGGGTCGCGCAATCGTCCGCGAGCCCCGCGTATTCCTGATGGACGAGCCACTCTCCAACCTCGACGCCAAACTCCGTGTCCAGACCCGCATCCAAATCGCCGGGCTACAGCGGCGGTTGGGGACGACGACGGTCTATGTGACGCACGATCAGGTCGAGGCGATGACCATGGGCGACCGCGTCGCCGTACTCAAGGACGGCATCCTCCAGCAGGTCGCCACCCCGCGCCAGATGTACGAGCGGCCGATCAACGTATTCGTCGCCGGCTTCATCGGCTCACCGTCGATGAACCTGATCGACACGGAACTGACAGGGGACGGCATCCGCTTCGGCGACGTCCTGGTCCCACTCACCCGCGACGCGCACGAGACCACCCGAGCGGAGAACGCGGACCGGATCACGGTCGGCATCCGCCCCGAGCATCTGGAGGTCACGTCCGGCACGGATGCACGCGGGCTGGCCATCACGGTGGACGTGGTCGAGGAACTCGGCTCCGACGCCTACGTGTACGGCACCGCCCGGGTCGGGGATACACCCACCACCCTGGTCGTCCGCGTCGCCGGGAGCCGTGTCCCCCGCAAGGGCGATACCTTGCATCTCACGCCGCGCCCCGACGAGATCCACAAGTTTTCGACGTCCACCGGCGAACGCCTGGCCGACTGACGACCCAACACGCTCCCGGGTCCGCCTCCCCCAGCGCCCGAAGACCTGCGCTGTCACCCATAGGGGCAATCTGACGACGCCCACGCACACGCCCCAACGCACCACCGCTGCCCGCCAAACCGAGAGCACCGCTCTCGCGGGCTTGATCCCGACTCGGTCTCGGCTCAAAGCCAGATCCGGACTCGACCCGATCTCGGACCGGCCGAGACCCACCCAGCCCGCCCACCGAGAGCACTGCTCTCCGTCGCTGCGCCGCGCCCACCAGATATCGCCACATCTCGGCGCCTTAAGACACCGAGAGCACTGCTCTCGCGGGATTCCGGGCAGAAGTACCGTCCTGCACTCGAAGAGCAGTGCTCTCGCCCTCGGTCGGACGCCACCCAAATCGGCCCCCGCTCGCGAGAGCACCGCTCTCGATATCCGGCGTCGCCAGACCAATTGCCACGCCCGCGCAGCCGCGCACCCGTCCCCCGCCCCCGCCCCCGTCCCCGCCCGCAGCCGCAGCCCCACGTACCGGCGGACTTCGCGCGGCATCGCGAACTACAGCCGCCCGTCCGGCCTCTACGCGGCGTCACTTCACGCGTCGCCTCCCATTCCGTGCCCACGCATCACCCGCACCCGCCTCCCGGCCAAGCGTCGCCCGCCTGCCTGCCGCGCTGCCCCACCTGCAGCCGGCGCAACGACCGTGCGATTGACTGTGGTGCGAGAACGGAGCACAGGGGGTTCAGACACCGATGACGACAGCCAACCAAACGCCTCGGGTCCCGGATGCCGCATGGCTGGAAGCCCGGTTCGGCAGCGGTTCGCTCTGGCGGCCGAAGGAAGCCGACCTTCCCGAGGAACTGACCGACCGCGAGACTCGCAACTTCTTGACCACCACCGGCTTTCCCGCCGTCGCGATCGACCTCGTCGAGTTCGACTCCACGCACCTACGGGACGCCGACGAGCCGTACCTGTTCGACGCCGACGAACTGTACGGGCGCCGCTACCCCGACGACGACTCGCCGCCCGAGAACTTCTGCTTCACGATAGGCATCCACTTCGACCAGCAGTTGATGCTCGACACCGACCTCGGCCAGATCAACCACTACGATCCCTCCGGCTGGGACCACGGCGACGGCGACAAAGGCGTTGCCACCTCCTCGTTGCCGACGCTGGCCGTGCTCTTGGGCCTGGTCCTCGAACGGCGCGACGCCCTGGAAACCGACGACGACGGGATCCGTCACGCGGCAATCGCCGAACTCCGCGTACACATGGCCGCGATCGAACCCGAGGTGGATAACTCCCCGTTCTGGGACAGTGTGTTCGAGCACCTTGCGGCCTGACATCCACGGCAACCGCCGAGATATCACGGCGTCGACTCCCGAAGAACGCGTCGATGCCGCCAAGCGGACGGACTCGGGCGGGCTTACCCCGGACCGGACTCTGCACGAAGGTCCACGGGTCGTGGCAGGTGTGAACGGCGGCGATGCCCACAGTCGTCCCTTGAACGCAGGCGTGTGCCTCCCGTGAGAACGAACGGCCACAAGGGCTCGACGCAAGCAACATGGCGCCGCCCGACGGGGCTACCCATCCGCCCAACCCCGAGTCGAACAGTTGGGCCGCGCTCGACAGCCGATCGAGCCTTTCACCAAGCGGTCGTTCGCCGAGTACACGGGTTCAAGCATCGTGTTGCGAACGGCGTACCCGCACCGCGCCGAACCCCCGCACACCATCTCAATCTCAGCGGCAACCGCAACCGGCCGGGATCGAAGCGCGGGAAAGGCGGGCCCCGCGGCGGCGCCGGTCACGCTCGATGGTGGCAGTCGGGCCTGCTGTCACCCAACCGGCGGCCGGGAAACGGAACTCGGCAGCGGGCCCAATCCACGGGCGGCCGGGGCCATCGCGCCGGCTGGAGATCCCTGCCGCCCCCAGGGGGCGGCCATCCCGCAGGCGTACGACAAGTCAAGTCCCGCCCAAAGCCGACAGCTGCCGGCGAACAACGGCCCGACACGGACGCCCACGCACCTGGCGCAACAACACCCCAGGCAGGCACCAGAAAGTCGTGCCGAACCGGCACCGGGCGTCCTTCCCACCGAACTTCGGGCCGAAGCCGCGTCCGAGCCGGCGCTACGGCGGCCTCAAACGCGGCGTCCGGACCTCGGCTCAGTTCATCGCCTCGCGCATTGCCTGCTGGAGGTGGGTGGTTCGCCGGCGGGTCGGGTCGGCGGCAACCGCGGTGGCCAGGGCCGGGCCCGCTGCGTGGACGATCGAGACGTGGTGTTCGCCTCGGGTGACAAGCGTGTACATCAGGGCTCGGGTGTAGGCATCGGCGCCTTCGGAGGGGAGTACGACCACCGCTCCCGGGCGGCGGATGCCCAGGGATTGACGAGCCGTCAAGGCCCAGCCATGGCGCAGCTCAGCCCGGTGGATCGCTTCGGGGGCAGCGGCGCCGAAGGCCACCACGACTCGGCCGTCCGGGAGGGCGTCGCGAACAACTCCTTGAACCACACCGCTACTTGGGTCGGGCGTGGCCCGAATGACGCGGTCGCCGACGTCGATCGCTGCGGTCCCGCCGTGGTCTCGCCGAGCGGAACTCCCGTCTTCGGGGCCTGATTCGGGGCTCGGATTGAGCCTTGCCTTGAGCGCGACGTTCAGCGCGGTCGCACCGGCGGGGCCGGTGGCGAGGGGAGCTACCACCAGCACGTCCCGGGCCGCGATGCCGATCGCACGCGGAATCGAGTCGGCGACCAGTTGGGCACATCGGTGGGCGGCCTCCTCCCCGGTGCGGGCCGGGATCAGTACGGCACGGCGTTCCGGGTCCTGGATCGGGGGCAGCCGACCGTCACGAATCCCGTCGGCAAGTGCCTCCAGCGGGCCTTCGGGGACGGTCGGAGCGACCAGGGCGCGGATCGTACCGGTGGCCGCGAGATCGGTGAACACCCGTCCCGGTCCGGTCGATTCGAGGCCGGCTGGATCGCCGACGAGGAGGAGCCTGGCGCCGTCCGGTACTGCCTCGAAGATTGCGGCGGCAGCGGTGACGTCGAGGAGTGTCGCGTCGGTGACCACGAGGAGGTCGAGTTCGAGGGTGCCGTCCGGGCCGCGCTCCATCGCGGCGAGTTCCCGGAGTCCGACCGTGCCCGCACCGAGCCGGTCCCGGCCGTCGATGGTCGGCGCGACAACGGCTACGCGCAGGCCGGCCTCTCCGGCGTGCGCGGCGACGGTCAGGACTGCGGCCGGGGGTTCCTCGCCGGGGCCGGCGGCGTACAGCAGGACTCCGTTGGTGCTCAGCGCACGATCGAGCTTGGTGTCGCCGGTCTCCGGCCATGGTTCGACCGTCGACAGCAGCCGAACGACTGCTTCGGCAATGGCCTCCTCGGCGAGGGCATAGTCGTCGAGGGCGAGCAGGACACCGCCGACGGCGGCGAGTTCGTCGGGTTCTTCGACTTCGTCCTCGAAATCCGCCTCGAAGTCGTGGTCGGATTCCCCGACTTCGTCGACATCGCCGTTGTCCTCACTTGGTCCGGCCGGCGCGGCGGCGAAGGCCATCACGCAGCCCTCGGCGAGTATGGCCCGAAGCGCCGTGTCCGGATCACTCACCTCGAAGTGCGCGAGCGCGGCCCGCGCGGCATCGGCCTCGATCGCGGTATCACCCTGCCGGGCGGCCCGTCGCAGCAACCACAACACGATCGCGCGCACCCGTCGTCGGTCGTCGGCGGTCCAGCCGGCGCCGAGTGCTCCGCGTGCGAGCAGGTCGGCCTGTTGGGGTGCGATCCCGGGTACCGCGAGTAGCGTCCAGGGGTCTGCGGCCAACAGTTCCGCGGCCTCGCTTCCCAGGGCGGTGGCTACCTGAGGGGCCATGCGCTCGGGGGCGCCGGCGGCGGTCAGGAGCCGGGCGACATCCGCGACTACGGCGGCGAAGGGCCGCCGGGGCTGGTCGGGTGGCGTGGCTGACGGTACCGCGGACATCGCGGGCGTGGCCGGCGATACTTCCAGGCCGGGCCCCGTCCAACCGCCGCCGCCGGTCCCGGTGCCAATCCGCGGCGAAATCGGCGAACCCGGTGTGGCAGCGGCGTTGTCCGAGGCTGGGCCGACATGCGACTGCGCCCGGCCCGCGGCTTGACGCCGCTCTCCATTGAGAGCACCGCTCTCACTTTCCGCACCAGGCTCGGCATCGCGAGGAAGCACACCGCCGAGAGCACCGCTCTCGACATCCCGATCCGAGGACGTACCGGCGGCGATCGAGTCGACGCGCGCACCGCTCTCGCCAGCCACACCCTCCGACGTTGGCTCGGTGCCGGGCGAGACATCGAGAGCACCGCTCGCCGGATTTCGATTCGGCGACGTGCCGGCGGCCATCGAATCGGCGAGAGCACCGCTCTCGTTTGGCGCGCCCTCCGGCGTTGAGGCCGTCCCCGACGGGGCATCGAGAGCACTGCTCTCGACGTTCGGTTCAACTGATTCGTCTGCCCGATTCCGATCGGCGAGAGCAGTGCTCTCGGTTTCCGCGTGCGGCGCGCTGCCACCCGTCGTCGCCGCCGCCGAACTGGCGAGAGCAGGGCTCTCGGCATCCTGATTCGGCACTGCCTCGGATTCGGCGTCGCCGATTGCAGGCGACGTTGGGTTCGCGACCTCGGGAGCATCGAGAGCAGTGCTCTCGCTATCCGGATTCGGCGTTCCGAACGATTCGGTGTCGCTTGCCGAAGTCGACGTGGGGGTCGCGACGTCCTCAGTGGCGAGAGCACTGCTCTCGACACCCGGACCTGGTGCCGCAACCGACACGCCCTCTGCGTCTGCGGCCGATGTTGGGTCCGCGTCACCCGACGTGGCGAGAGCGGTGCTCTCGTTGGCTGCGCTTGGTGGCAGCTCGATGTCGAGTACGGGTCGGGAAGCGAGAGCGGCGCTCTCCTCGTGGGGCTCCGACTCGTGGGCGGCCGAGGCCTGGTTGGCCTCCCCCCGAGTGGCAGCTTCGGCGGCAAGGGCTGCCGCCGCTGCGGCTTCGGCGGCCTCGGCAGCCAGAGCCGTACGTCTGCGGGCACGCTCGGCGCCGTCGGGGCGAGGGGCGTCGATGTGGGCTACGCCGCCGACGACTGTCGGGGCTTCGCCACGCTCCAATCTCGCAAGTTGGTCGCGCAGGAGGGCCACCGGGTCGGGCTTTGGTCGGCTGTCGGGAACGCTGGTCGAACCGGCCTGCGCAAGCGAGGATGCGGGCTCGATGGTCCTTGATGTCCCCGCGGCCGCGGATCGACTCTCGCCCTCACCCCGAGGTCGGCCTTCGGATCGGCCTCGGGCCCCGGCCTCGACGCGGGCATCGCCCGAGACCCCGGATCCACCCTCGGGCCGGGCCCCGGCACGGGCTTCGCCTACGGCCTCGGGCCTGGCCTCCGTTGAGACCGCGACGCCGGCATCATCCGCGGGCCCGGAACCGTCTTCAGGCCGGGCCACGGTCGTGTTCTCGACCTGGGCTTCGCTTGAGCGCTCGGAATGAACCTCGGGGCCGGCTTCGACTCGGCCCTGGGCCCTCGTCGAGGCTGCGGATCCGTCCTCGGGCCCGCCCTCGGCGGTCGGGGCCCCGGATCGGTCCTCGCGGTCCTCGGGTCCGGCTTCGACTCGGGCCTTGCCAGGCGGCTCGGACGGGGACACGGCTCGGTCCTCGGCCGCGTCCTCGGCGCCGCCGTGCGAACCGTCGCCGTTCATGCCCACACCGTCCGCGTCACTCGCACTGTCAGTGCCATCCGCACCACTTGCGCCACTCGCTTCACCCACACTGTTCGCGCCACCCACACTGCCCGTACCACTCGTATCACCCACGCTGTCCACGCCACTCACCGCGCCGCCGGCATCATCCACTTCACCGGCGCCGCGCACACAACTCGCGCTACCCACAACATTCGCGCCGCCCACTCCACCGCGCCGCCGGCATCACCCGCTCCGGCCGCTCCGGCCACGCCGCCCATCCTGCTCGTGTTTTACCCATGCCGTTCGCGCCGCCGGCAGCACCCGCTCCGACCGCTGCACGCGCGTGGCCCGCAGTGCGCGCGCCGCCCACTCCACCTTCGCCGCCGCAGCAACAACCGACCTCGCCCGCTTCATCTGCGTCGCCGGCACCGCTCACTCCGCACTACATCCGCACTCCCCACCCTGCGGCGCCCACAGCACCCAGCCCCTGCGCTCGCGTTCCCCACCCGACCCGGATTGGTCCGTTCGAACACCCCGCGCGGCTCTGTCAAGCGCCGGCGTCGCCGGTCCCAGCGGGAAACGATCGTGCCAAATCGGCACGGCGCAACCGCTTGGCGCCTCCCGTCGCGTGAGCGCAACCGGCTCCGTCGGATCCCGGCTCGGCCCCGCCCAGGGCCCGACCTGCTCACCCGCACCCACCCACCACGCCGCGGCCTCACGCAGAGCGGCCGACTCACGTCGGCCGTCCCACCGCGCCCCGCCACGCCACCCCACCCCCTAAGCCTGGCTCCAAGTGTGGTCCGGGTAGCCCGTCATCGGTTGGGAGACGTCTTCGAGGGCGGAACGGATTTCGGTGGGGAGGACGACGGTTTCGGCGGCCAGGGAGGCGCGGAGTTGGGTGGCGTTGCGGGCGCCGACGATGGGGGCGACCACGCCGGGGCGGTCACGGACCCAGGCGAGGGCCACCTCGATGGGGGCGGCGCCCAAGCCGTCGGCGGCGGTGGCGAGGGCATCGACGATGCGGCGCGAGTGCTCGTCCAGGTAGGGGGCGACGAAGGGGCCCATATGGGCGGAGGCGCCGCGGGAGTCGGAGGGCATGGCGTGGCGGTACTTGCCGGTCAGGACGCCTCTGCCGAGCGGGGACCACGGGAGCAGGCCGACGCCCAGGTCGAGGGCGGCGGGCAGGACCTCGCGTTCGATGCCGCGTTGGAGCAGGGAGTACTCCATCTGGGTGCTGGCCACGACCACCCGGCCGGGAGCAGCGGATTGCCACGTGGCCGCCTTGGCGAGTTGCCAGCCGCAGAAGTTGGAGACGCCGACGTAGCGGGCCCGGCCGCTGGTGACCGCGAGGTCGAGTGCGTGCAGGGTCTCTTCCAGCGGCGTGGACGGGTCGTAGGCGTGAAGTTGCCACAGATCGACGTGGTCGGTGCCGAGGCGGGCCAGCGAGTGGTCGAGGGCCTGGAGCAGGTGTCCGCGCGAGCCGTCGAAGCGGCGTTCGCTGTACGGCACGCTCGCGGCCTTGGTCGCGATGACCAGTTCCGAGCGCGGGATGTACCCGTCCAGGAGTCGGCCGATCATGTACTCGGCCTCGCCGTCCGCGTACACGTCGGCGGTGTCCACGAGGTTGCCGCCGGCGTCCAGATATGCCTTCATCTGGTCGGCCGCGTCGTGCTCGTCCGTGTCTCGTCCCCACGTCATGGTGCCCAGGCCCATGCGGGAGACCCGCAGGCCGGTGCGGCCGAGATGTCGCTGCTCCATGGCACCGGAGACTAGTCGTTCCCTCCCCCGTGCCGGCGTTGGCGGGGCCGTTCGGCGGTACGCCGTCCGAGTAGGTTACCGACGGGTAGGTCACACGGTATGGTCGGCCGAGGCAGGCTGCTCGGCCCGCCCGGATCGACCGCCCACCCGGGCACCACGAACGACATCGAACACACGACGATTCACCCGACGATCAGGGCGACATCGCCACAAGTCACGGCGCAACACCGCACCACCACCGCAACACCGCAGCACCACAACACACCGCCACGCCGCACCACCCACACGCCACAACTCCGCACACCAGTCGAACCGTCTCGAACCGGTTCGAACCACGCCCAACAGGGGGTCCGCGAATATGCGACTCGGTATCAACCTCGGATACTTCGGTGCCGGCAACGACGCCGACAACCTGGCGGTGGCCCAGGAGGCCGACCGTCTCGGCTACGCGGTCTGCTGGGCCGCGGAGGCCTACGGATCGGACGCGGCCACGGTGCTGTCCTGGGTCGCCGCGCAGACCACGCGGATCGACGTCGGCTCGGCGATCTTCCAGATCCCGGCCCGGACGCCCACCATGACCGCGATGACCGCAGCAACGCTGGACGTGCTCTCCGGCGGCCGGTTCCGGCTCGGCCTGGGTGTGTCCGGGCCGCAGGTGTCCGAGGGCTGGTACGGGGTCAAGTTCGACAAACCGCTCGCGCGCACCCGCGAGTACGTCGAGGTGATCCGGAAGGCGATGCGCCGCGAGCGGGTCGACCACCAGGGCACCAACTGGACGCTGCCGCTGCCCGGCGGCCCGGGCAAGCCGCTCAAGCTCACCGTGCACCCGGTGCGTGAGCACATCCCGCTGTACATCGCGGCGGTGGGCCCGAAGAACCTCGAACTGACCGGCGAGATCGCCGACGGCTGGCTCGGCGTCTTCTACGCGCCGGAGCACGCCGAGGAATCGCTCGTACACGTCCGCGCGGGCCGGGAGAAGGCCGGTCTGGCGATGACCGACTTCGACGTCGTACCCACCGTTCCGCTCGTGGTCGGCGACGACCCCCGGCAGGCGGCCGACCAGGTGCGCGGTTACGCGGCGTTGTACGTGGGCGGGATGGGCAGCCGGGACCAGAACTTCTACAACCGGCTCGCGGTCCGGATGGGCTACGAAGCCGAAGCCAAGGAAATCCAGGACAAGTTCCTGGCCAAGGACTACGCGGGTGCCGGCGCGGCCGTCCCGTACGACTTCATCGACAAGACCAGCCTGCTCGGCGGCAAGGAACGGATCGCCGAGCGCATGCAGGCGTACGCCGACACGGGTGTGACGACGCTGACGATCGCGCCGAACGGCACCACCCTGGACGAACGGGTCGCCGCGCTCCGGATCGCCGCCGAGGCGCTGGAACTGTCCGGTACGGGGTCCTAGCAAGTCCGACGGCCCGGCCCCGACCGGACCCGACCGGCCGGCGCAGCCCGACCGAGGCCGGCCGACCCCACCGGGCCATCGCGGCTCGACCGAAGCCGTCGTACGGCGGCGGGTCCGCAATCCCGGGCCCGCCACCGACCGGCTCGCGCCGCCCCCCACTCACCCGAGTACGACGAGCGCCCCGCTCCCCCGAAGCCGGACAGTCCAGCCCATCCGAAGCCGGACGGTCCCACTCGGCCGAGTCACCCGAAGCAGGCGGCTCCACTCACCCGACGGCAAGCGCCCAGCCGCCCGACGACACCCGTCAGCGCGGTCCCGGCACCCGGGCCGCGATCACCTCGGCGAATTCGAGGAGGCGGCGGATCTGGCCCGGCCCACCGTCCTCAAGGGACTTGCTGAACCGGTATGCCTCCTGCCGGAAGCGCCCGGTGGACGTCCCGTCCTCACCGCGCACGGTGGCCACCTCCTGAAGCGTCGGCGTGGCCAAGAACACGAACGCACCGCGCAGTTGGCGTCGCCCGTCGTGGTCGGTGCCGACCAGTGTCCGTATCCCGACGTGCGACACCGAGCCCAGCGGAATCACCTGCACCGAGGAGTCCAACACGGTGCCGCCGGGGGCGGACGGGTCGGTCATGTCCTCGCTGTGCCACAGCACGAGCCGCCGGTCGTCGCAGACCGCGGCCTCCTGCCACACCGAGGTGCCGTTCGCGTTGATGTCCACGACCCGTTCGAGGGTGAATCCGCGTACCGGGCGCCGGCCGAGCACCGAGCCCAACGCCTCCAGCGCGACGTCCGGATGCAGCAGGTAGGACCGGACCGCGTCCTCCAGCTGGGTATGCGAGGACCAGTCGGCCCCGGCGGCTCCGGCCCCCGGAACCTGGGCCGGGCGCGTCCCCGATGTGCGCTGCCTGCCCGACTTGCCGAACATCCCCACCTGCTTCCGCCGCGTCTGTACAAGCAGAAGCCTACGAGAGTCCGGCGTGGGCGGCGTCAGGGTCCACCGCTTGATCGATCACGGAACGAAATCAGGCCGCGGCGGGGGAGTCCAGTGCATCCCCGCCACGGCCGGTACGTGGTTCAACGACCGTCCGCGACAAAGGACACGACAGGAGCAACGACAAGGGAACGGACACGACCCGAACGACAACGGCGAAGGCGCCACGACGGGCTCGCAACCCGCGACGACACCGACGACACCCCCGCCCCTCCCGATCGGAAGGTCGCGCCCACCCCGGCGCTACAACCACCCACTCCTGCGGAACATGCGATGCAGCACGATGCACGAGCACACCATCAGGGCGACCGCTCCCGGATAACCCCAGACCGATGCCAGTTCGGGCATGTGCTCGAAGTTCATGCCGTACACGCCGGCGATCATCGTCGGCACCGCGAAGATCGCCGCCCACGCGGAGATCTTGCGCATGTCCTCGTTCTGCCGGACACCCACCTGCGCCAGGTGCGCGCCGAGTACGTCGGACAACAGGCGATCGAAGGACTCGATCTGTTCGGTGACCCTGGTCACATGGTCGGCCACGTCGCGGAAGAACGGCCGCGTCTCCGCGGGTACGAAGGCGACGTCCGCCGTGGCCAGCTTGCGTATCGGCTCGATCAGCGGCAGCGCGGCGCGGCGGCATTCCAGGACCTCACGCTTGAGCAGGTAGATCCGCTCGGCGTCGTTCTCCCGGCTCGGCGAGAAGACCCGCGCCTCCAGTTCCTCCAGGTCGGTCTCCAATTCGCCCGCGATCGCGAGGTAGGCGTCCACGACGGCGTCGGCGACCGCGTACATCACCGCACCCGGACCGTGCTTGAGCAGCTCGGGCTGCTTCTCGACCCGACGCCGGACGGATTTCAGCTCCGCACCCGGCCCATGACGGACCGTCACCACGAACGAGTCGCCGACGAACATCATCAGCTCGCCGGTCTCCACGGAAGAGGTCTCGTCGTAGTAGTGCAGCGTCTTGAGCACGAGAAAGACGGAATCGTCGTACGTCTCCAGCTTGGGTCGCTGATGCGCGTGCAGCGCGTCCTCGACGGCGAGCGGGTGCAGCCCGAACTCGCTGGTGACCAGATCGAACTCGCTCGGCGTCGGCTCGTGCAGCCCGATCCACAGGAACGAGTCGCCGACCCGCCGGGCCTGGTCCAATGCATCCGAGAAGTCGGCGGGGCCCTGGGTCCGGCGGCCGTTGGCATAAATGGCGCAGTCGACGATCACCGGGCCATTTTGCCGGCTGCCCGAGGGCAGGGCCGCCGAGCCGCGAGGCGCACACTCGTGGGTGCCCGCTCGAAGGACGCTCTCGGAGGACCGCTCGGGGGCGCCCGCACAGCTGCGGCGGTACGAGCCGACCGGGGTCGCGGGACGCGGCGCGCCGAGCCCGCGCCGCCTCGGGTCACCACCCCCGACCGGCGGCGGTCCGTCCCGGGCCGGCGCATAGGCTTACGCCCATGACGACGGTGCTCTTTGTTCGGCACGGGCGGACCACGGCCAACTCCGCGGGAGTGCTCGCCGGTTGGACGCCGGAGGTGTTCCTGGACGAGCGCGGCGAGGAACAGGCCGCGGCACTCGGCAAGCGCATCGCCGAGGTCCCGCTCGCGGCCGTGGTGACCAGTCCGCTGGAGCGGTGCCGGCAGACCTCGGAGGCGGTGTTGACGGCCCGGCTCGGCACCGAGTTCACACTGGACGCCGGTGCGCAGCCGGACGAGCGGGTCGGCGAGTGTCGGTACGGCGACTGGACCGGGCAGGAGTTGAAGAAGCTCGCCGAGGATCCGCTCTGGAGGACCGTGCAGGTCCACCCGAGCGCGGTCACCTTCCCCGGTCCCGGCGGCGAGGCGCTGCGCACCACCCAGGCTCGGGCCGTGGACGCGGTGCGGGAATGGAACGAGCGGATCGCCGCCGAGCACGGTCCGGACGCGATGTATCTGGTCTGCTCGCACGGCGATGTGATCAAGGCTCTGGTCGCGGACGCGCTCGGGATGCATCTGGACCTGTTCCAGCGGATCCAGGTCGACCCGTGCTCGCTCACGGTGATCACGTACGGCGCGCATCGACCGAGCGTCGGCCGGCTCAACGACACCGGCGGTTCGGTGGCCGGCCTGTTGCCGGCGCCCGACGGGCGGCACGTGTCGGGGTCCGGTGACGCGGTGGTGGGCGGTGGAGCCGGCGCGCCGTAGGGTGCTTGGGAGGGCGTACTCCCCCCGCGCGCCCTCGCCGATTCCGACCGACGGGAACACCCGGGCAAGATCGAACCGAGCAGGAACGGGCAGGATCACCCGGGAACGTTCACCGGGAATACCGCCCCGGACCCGACGGATACAACCCGTGCACGACCCACACCGGGTCCGCGCCCGGCGCACATCCGCCGCACCACCGGCCCGACCGACCGACCGCCCGACCGCCCACCAACCCGACCGACCACCGTCGAGCACCGCTCGACCCGCCGACAGATCGCCCCGGCACCGCCGCCGGCATCGCCCCCGGCACCGCCACCCAGCCCCGTCCCGCTCTCGACAGAAACACGGAGCAGCTCGTGCCCCGCCAGGTCTTCCTGTACGACCCCCCGGAGCGGTTCGTCGCCGGCACCGTAGGTGAGCCCGGCCAGCGAACCTTCTTCCTCCAGGCGTCCGCCGCCGGCCGCGTGACCAGCGTCGCGCTGGAGAAGACCCAGGTGTCCGTCCTGGCCGAACGCGTCGACGAACTGCTCGACGAGTTGGTTCGTCGGACCGGCGGCGAGACCGCCGTGCCGGCCGTGACGCCGGCCGAACTTGAGGACGCCGGACCGTTGTTGCCCCCGATCCTGGAGGAGTTCCGGGTCGGCACGATGGCGCTCGCGTGGGACGCCGACGACGAGCGCCTCGTGGTCGAGGCGCAGGCCCAGGTGCCCGACGACGACTCTCCCGAGGACACCCTGCTCGGCGATGACGACGACGAGGACGGCCCGCCGCTGCTCCGCGTCCGGCTCACCGGCGGTCAGGCCCGGGCGTTCGCCAAGCGCGCGCTGCTCGTGGTGGCGGCGGGCCGGCCCGCCTGCCCGTTCTGTGGGCTGCCGATGGACCCGGAGGGCCACATCTGCCCGCGCGCCAACGGATACCGGCGTTGACCGACACGGTTCTCGACGCCGCGGCCGTCCCGGAGCTGTTGCGCCGGGGCGAGTTGGCGGTGCGGGCGCGCCTGGAGGATGCCTCCAACGCGACGCTGTACTGCGTGGCCACGCTGGACGGGGTGTCGCTGCCGTGCGTGTGGAAGCCGGTCGCGGGCGAGCGGCCGCTGTGGGACTTCCCGGACGGGACGCTGGCGGGACGCGAGGTGGCCGCCTACGAGGTCTCCGAGGCTCTCGGCTGGAACATCGTGCCGACGACCGTGTTCCGGGAGGGGCCCTACGGCGCGGGCATGTGCCAGCTGTGGATCGACCACACGCCGGCCGACGACGAACCCGAGCCGGTGGCGATCCTGCCCGCGGCGGACCCGGGCCCGGCCTGGAAGCCGATCGCGCACGTGGTCGTCCCGGACGAGCACGGCAAGGAGCAGCCCGCCCTGCTCGTGCACGCCGCCGCCGACGCACTGCACCGGATCGCCGTGTTCGACGCGGTGATCAACAACGCCGACCGCAAGGGCGGCCACCTGCTACCCGGTCCCGACGGCCACGTGTACGGGATCGACCACGGCGTCTGCTTCCATACCGAGGACAAGCTGCGCACGCTGCTGTGGGGCTGGGCCGGCGAGCCGCTGCCGGACGCCGCGCGTGCGGCGCTGACCTCGCTGGCGGCCGACTTGGCGGGGCCGCTCGGCATGCGACTGGGCGAGCTGATTACGCCGGACGAGGTGGCCGCGACCCGCGAACGGGTGAGAGTCCTGCTCACCGAGGACCGGCTCCCGAAACCGGACGGCCGCCGACACGTGATCCCCTGGCCGCCGATCTGAGCACGGCCGGAGGCAGGGCCGGCCCCACGCCCTGTCGAGCGGGACCGAGACCCCGACACCGTGCGGCCGATGCCGGGCACGGGCCGGTCCCGGCGGCAGGATTGGTAGCCGGTACCCGCAGCCCGGCGCGCCATTCGGCAAAGACGCCGAAATTGGTCCGCCAACCCTGGAAGATCTTCCGCCCCCGCGGACGTTAGTCTCATACGTATGTATGCCTGGCCTGCACCCGAGCTCCCCGTTCTCCCTGGTCAGGGTGCGTCCCTGCGCGTGCACGACAGCTCCGTGCGCGATCTTGTGACGATCACCCCGGGACCGGTCGCGCGGTTGTACGTGTGCGGCATCACCCCGTACGACGCGACCCATATGGGGCATGCCGCGACGTATGTCGCGTTCGACCTGCTTCAGCGAGTCTGGCGGGACGCCGGCCACGCAGTGGACTACGTGCAGAACGTCACCGACGTCGACGATCCGCTCCTGGAGCGGGCCGAGCGGGACGGCGTGGACTGGGTCGAGCTGGCGCAGCGCGAGACCGCGTTGTTCCGCGAGGACATGGCCTCGCTGCGGGTGCTTCCGCCGGCCAACTACATCGGCGTCGTCGAGGCGATCCCGCTGATCGTGCCGCTGATCGAGGACCTGCTCGCAAAGGACGCCGCCTACTCGGTGGACGGCGACATCTACTTCTCGATCGCGTCGGACGAGAGCTTCGGCGGCGTGTCCGGCTACACCGCCGCCCGGATGCTGGAGATCTTCGGCGAGCGCGGCGGCGACCCGGAGCGGGCGGGCAAGAAGGACCCGCTCGACCCGCTGCTGTGGCGCGCGGCCCGGCCCGGCGAACCGTCCTGGGACGCGTCCTTCGGCGCGGGTCGGCCCGGTTGGCACATCGAGTGTGTGGCGATCGCGCTCAAGTACCTGGGCATGGGCTTCGACGTGCAGGGCGGCGGCAGCGACCTGGCCTTCCCGCACCACGAGATGGGTGCCTCGCACGCGCACGTGGTCACCGGCGAGGTGCCGTACGCGAAGGCGTACGTGCACGCCGGCATGGTCGCCCTGGACGGCGAGAAGATGTCCAAGTCGCGCGGCAACCTGGTGTTCGTGTCCAAGCTGCGCCGTGAAGGCGTGGACCCGATGGCGATTCGCCTGGTGTTGCTGGCCCACCACTACCGCAGCGACTGGGAATGGACCGACGAGGTTCTGACGGACGCCCGGACGCGGCTTTCGACCTGGCGCGCGGCGGTCGGGCGCCCGGACGGGCCGGACACCACCGAACTGCTCGCCACGATCCGCGAACGCATGTCCGACGACCTGGACGCGCCCGGCGCATTGGCCGCGATGGACGCGTGGGCGGCCCGGCAACTCGCCGACGGCGGCGACGACATGTCCGCGCCGGGCGTGGCCTCACGTGCCCTGGACGCGATCCTCGGCGTGGCCCTCTGACCCGAGGGTCGCCCACCCCACGGCCGAACGCCGGGGCCGACTACCCGAGTAGCGAGCGTCCGAGTGGCGAGCGCCCCGGCAGCCGAGCACCCGAACCGCAATCGTCGCGAACGAACGCCCCGACCGGGCGATCCCGGTCGGGGCG